>JANMEM010000345.1:0-5045 GCA_031376985.1 Hyphomicrobiales bacterium | reverse complement strand
GCTTCGAGGCTCGCAAGGGCTCGCACCTCAGCATGAGGGACATCTGTAGAATTCCTCACCCTGAGGTGCATCGCCCTCTTGCGATGCATCGAAGGGCCGCTCTTACGTCATGCCCGGTCCGGTAATCTCACGCACCAGTTTCCGCAACATTGTCGCGCCAAAGTCGTCATAGGTCTTGGCTTCTTCGACGAAACTTAAACTGCCGCCAATCACCTGTTTTTCCAGATAGCCTGCGAGTTGTTTCCATTCATTTGAAATGGCGAGGCCGTTGATGGTGATGCCTTGTGCCAACACAAAGTCACGGGCCACATAGGTCGGGCGGCCGATGTTGTTGCGGCCATCGGTGGCAAGGTCAATGACCCTGCGATCAGCACCGGGGGCCGTTGCAAACTGGTCGGCACCGTAAATCAATGCTGCCGAAATCGCTGTGCCGCCTTCTCTCACGTTACGACGGCCCTCTGCCAGGTTTTTCCCAATGCGCACTGCGTCAGCCTCTGTCGCAATCACAGTCCACGGTACAATCACCTGCTGGTTGTCGGCATCAGACCATTGGTATACTGTCACCGCAATGCGCTGGTGTCGCCCACCCTTGATAGCCTGCATCACCTCTTCGCTTTGCAGGGCCTGACCAAAGCCTTCCATTTGCAACCTATGTTCAATGCTGTCCACGCTGTAAGACACGTCAATGGCCAGCACCAGTGCCACGTCGACACGACCATCTTCCGGCACGGCGGGGGCAAGCATCAGGCTCCACAGCCCGAAAGCGGAAAGCACGCGAAGCAGTTGGCGGCGCAATTCCATTGACGCAGCCTATCATGTTACAGGAAAAGAAAAAGCCAGCCTGCTTGACCTTTCCCGCTTCCGCGCACACATTATGGTGATGACCAGCTATCCAAATCTCATCGACCCCTTTGGCCGCCACGTGTCCTATCTGCGTGTGTCGGTGACGGATCGCTGTGATTTCCGCTGCACCTATTGCATGTCGGAGAATATGACGTTTCTGCCGAAGAAAGATTTACTGTCGCTGGAGGAACTGGACCGTCTCTGCACAGCCTTTGTCGAGCAAGGTGTGAAGAAGATCAGGCTGACGGGTGGTGAACCACTGGTGCGGAAGGGCATCATGTCGCTTGTGGAGTCCCTGTCGAGGCATTTGAAGTCCGGCGCCATGGAGGAGCTGACGTTTACGACCAATGGCAGCCAACTGGCGAAATATGCCTCCGAACTGGCTTACCATGGTGTGAAGCGCATCAATGTGTCGGTTGATACGTTGGACGATGCAAAGTTCCGCAAGATCACGCGCTGGGGCGACCTTGCCAAGGTCAAGGAAGGTCTTGCTGCAGCAAAGGCAGCGGGTCTTGCGATCAAGCTCAATGCCGTGGCGCTGAAGGGCGTGAACGAACACGAAATTCCCGAAATGATCCGCTGGGCCCACGGCGAAGACATGGACCTGACGTTGATCGAAACCATGCCGCTGGGCGACATCGACGGCGACCGCACTGACCAATATTTGCCGTTGTCACAAGTCCGCTCTTCTTTGATGGAGCAGTTTACGCTTGAAAACATCCCCTACAAAACTGGCGGCCCGGCCCGCTATGTGCGCGTGAAAGAGACTGGTGGACGACTGGGCTTCATCACGCCGCTGACCCATAATTTCTGCGAAAGCTGCAACCGTGTGCGCATCACCTGTACAGGTACTTTGTATATGTGTCTGGGCCAGGAAGACGCGGCGGATTTGCGAACACCCCTGCGGGCGTCCGAGGGCAATGAACTTTTGACGCAAGCCATTCTGGAAGCCATTACCCGAAAACCCAAGGGTCATGATTTCATCATAGACCGCGATCACAACAAGCCAGCAGTGACCCGACATATGAGTGTGACCGGGGGCTGACAGCCCCTATTCCGCAACGCCACCCACAGGCACATCCACCTTCACCAAGCCCGCCTTCTCAAACAGCAATTCTACTTGCAACATCTCGCCTTTTTTTAGCGGCGCTTTCAGGCCAGTCAGCATCACATGGGTTCCTCCGGTTTTCAGGTCGAGCGTGGTTCCAGCAGCAATCGCAACGCCACCTTCCACCATACGCATTTTCATGACGTCGTTTACCATGGTGGTTTCATGGATCATGGCCATTGCGGCAGCGGCTGAGGTGATGGAGAGCAACCGATCATCAGTTGCACCCTGGTTCCTGACCGAAAAATAAATCGCACCCGTTGTTGCATTAGGGGTCAGGGAAGCGCGGGCCACCGGATTCACTACCGTAATGTCTCCCGCCAAGGCCACTTGCGTAAAGTATAGCAGTGCTGCCAGCATGGTGGTGAAACGGGCAAGCAATGACATGATGCAGAACCTCTTGAAACGCGTGGTGTGTTGGGCTGCATTTGCGGCGGCAGTTGGGCCGTTGTCGAGTGCCAGCCTGTCACAGCCGGAAACCCCGGTCGCCATCGAACTGGTATTGGCATTGGACTCTTCTGCCAGCATGAACCGCGAGGAGTTCGCGTTGCAGATCAAGGGTATTGCCGTCGCGTTCAAAGACCCTGCGGTATTACAGGCTGTGGAAGACCTGGCACCCTTGGGCGTGGCCGTTGCTGTTACCCAATGGGGTGGGCCGGGCGAGAGCCGGATTGTATTGCCCTTCACCCTCATCACCACGGCGACAGACGCCAAGGCGTTTGGCTTTCTGGTCAGTCTTGGTTCACGACATTTTTCAGCAACCACGACATCAATCACCACCGCACTTGAAGACAGTTTGGCGCTGATTGACGGCAATGGCTTTGACGGCCAACGCCGCGTGATAGATATTTCGGGCGATGGTCAGGATAACAGCGGTCAGGATTTGGCAGCCATGCGCAAACTTGCAAACGCAAGCGGTGTCACAGTCAATGGCCTTGCAATCGAGTCAGAGCAAACAGGATTATTCGACTATTACCAACAGAATGTAATTACAGGTGCTGATAGTTTTGTGGTGCGCGCGGCAGATTTTGATGATTATGCACGGGCGATAAGGGAAAAGCTGTTGAAGGAGCTAAGGCCGTTGGGATCATAGCAATGAGACCAGCCTTTTACTCGCTGCAACCAATTCGTTTTCGCCAAAACCTGCGAAACTCAACAGCAAGCCGCGTCGCTTTTTACGCCCCGCATAATATGTCGAAAGGGCCTGGACCTCAATCCCGCTGGCAGTCATTCTCGCAACAATTTCATCATCATCACAGGAGTCATTTAAGCGCAACATGATGGTGAGGCCAGATGGCGGAGCATCGACGTCGAACAGCTTGCCATCATAAGGCATCAACACGTCCAATAGCGCCTGCCGCCGTGTGGCATAAAGCCTGCGCATACGCCTGATGTGAACTGCGAACTGTCCCTGCTCCATGAATTGCGCCAGTGCCGGCTGCACCAGCAACGACGGTGGCGAACCATATGTGCGGCGTTCGTTCTGGAACACGTCGACCAAGCGCTGTGGCACCACGATGAATCCCAGACGGATAATCGGAGAAAACACTTTCGAAAACGTGCCGGAGTAAATCACACGCGCCGTCCGGTCCAGACTCATCATCGCTGGCAGTGGCCGTCCCACGTAACGATACTCACTGTCATAATCGTCTTCGATGACGATGGCATTGGTGTGCTTTGCCCATTCCAGCAATTCGAGACGGCGCGACAGAGGCATGGTCACGCCCGTTGGATATTGGCGTGCGGGCGTGACAAACGCCACTTTCGCTTGGGGCGCAAGCTTTCGTGCATCGGCCACGCGTAAGCCTTCTTCGTCCACCGGCACTGGCACGATTTCCAATCCGCCGATGGAGAACACGCGCCGCGCCGTGGCATAGCCCGGTTCTTCCAGCCACATCTGGTCACCCGTTTCAAACAAGGCGCGGCGGATCAGATCGAATGCGTCACTGCCGCCTGCCGTGATGATCACTTGAGCTGGATCGCATTCTAGGCCACGCCATTCAAACAGGTGCGCCGAGATGGCAGAGCGCAAGGGCATCCAGCCGAACGCATCATTATGTTCAAGAAGAGCAATCGGCGGGTTGCGCCAAAAGCGACCGAGGATGCGTCCCCATTCATCATGCGGAAAACTTTCCCAATCTACCAGTCCGGAGCGAAAAGGCTTTGCGGCTTCTCGCGTATGGCGCTTTTGCAGTGTTGCTGGCTTTGAGGGTTTGCGGCCAGCCGCAAGCAAGCTCTCTGGTAATTCAGCCGCAACCGTGGTGCCGGACCCCATGCGGGTTTCGATATAGCCTTCACCCGCCAATTGTTCGAAGGCTTCTACAACTGTGGCGCGCGCCACGCCTAATTGTTCCGCCAAAGCACGTGACGACGGTAGCTTGGCCTTTGGTTTCAAACGACCACCCAGCACCAGTTCGCGGATTTGCCGGGCGATTTGCTGTTGGATCGGTTCAACATCATCGCGGTCAATACCCAGATCAATGGTGGAGGCGGTATGAAGTGGTCTGCTTGTTGCTGGCATGATTGGCGCTTTCCAGCATACCATAGTCGGGGCATGTGCAGCACGCAATACAGGAGAAGACCATGACCGATGCACCCTCTGATTTGACGCGCCTGAAGCGCATGCACAAACGCGCTCATTACGATGAGGAGACGGTTCATGCCATTCTCGATGCGCAACCGCTGTGTACTGTTGGCTATGTATTCAACGGCCAACCTGTGGTGACACCAACACTGCAATGGCGCGAGGGCAATCATCTCTACTGGCATGGATCTTCAGCCAGCCGCATGTTGGAGTCGTCGGAAAATACCCAGGTTTGCGTCAACGTCACAATTTTTGACGGCATGGTGATGGCACGTTCGGCCTTCAACCATTCCTGCAACTATCTCAGCGTAATGGCCTTCGGCACGGATTACAAAGTGCAACTCGCCGCCGACAAGGAGGCGCGACTGCAGGCAATGGTTGAACAATATTTTCCAGGACGTTGGGATATTTTACGGCCAATGAAGGCGAAGGAACTGAAGGCCACAACGGTTTTGGGCATGGAACTGAAAGACGTTTCGGCAAAAATCCGTTCCGGTCCGCCGGGCGATG
>JANMEM010000327.1:0-1898 GCA_031376985.1 Hyphomicrobiales bacterium | reverse complement strand
TGCGCGTCATGCTTCTCGAACAAATTTACCGGGCAGTCACCATTATCGTTAATCATCCCTACCATCGGGTCTGATTCTAAGTTTCTTCCTTTGGCCCCAATTTCAACACGGGTGCAGGCCATTTTTCTCTCCATGAACGCGCTTCGTAGCCTGACTGTGCTCAGCCTGATTGCCCTTGCGGCGCAGGCACCAGCCGCTTTGTCGGAAGAGCCGCAGGCCGAAGATCTGTTAAAGCTGGAGCAAGAGCTGGCCAACTCGGCGACACGCCAGGAGGGGCTTCTGGCAGAGGCAAAGGCTGCTGTTGAAGAACAAAACCAACTCTCCAATCGTCTGGTGGCCTTGGCTGAAACCGTCGCTGTTCAGGAGCGCGAACTGGCGACTGTCGAAAAAAGACAGTCAAGACTCAAAACTGAAATCGCCGCCATCAATCTGGATTTTGCCGCCAAGCAGGATGTGATCGCTGAGATACTGGCAGGGCTGCAAAGGCTTGCCCAAAATCCGCCACCCGCCTTGGTGGTGGCACCGGATGATGTGTTGGGTGCATTGCGGGGAGCGATGTTGTTCGGCACCATTGTCCCTGAACTGCGCAACGCCGCAAAAGAGCTGCATGATCAATTGACCGACCTAAAATCGTTGCGCGACCAATTCGAAACCGAAGCGCGGCAGCACGATGAAGCTCTTGTTGCCTTGAATGCGTCTCGCACGGATATCAACAAGCTGATTGATGAGAAGCAGGCTCTGGCCATGTCGTCAAAGCAGTCTTTGGAGGTGGAAAAAAAGCGCGCCGAGGAACTGGCATCCAAAGCCACAAGC
This sequence comes from Hyphomicrobiales bacterium, assembly GCA_031376985.1. Classification (GTDB taxonomy): domain Bacteria; phylum Pseudomonadota; class Alphaproteobacteria; order Rhizobiales; family Aestuariivirgaceae; genus Aestuariivirga. The sequence continues at coordinate 1,085 of JANMEM010000327.1, read as the reverse complement.
CTGAAACAACTTTTGACGGCCCTTGCAGAAGACAAAGCCATCGCTGAAGCCAAGCAGTCCGCAGAGGCGAAGGCCCGAGCCGAAGCTGAACGTTTGGCAGAAGAAAAAGCGGCCATACCTCAAATGGCCTTTTCCAAGTCCCAAGGCCAGATTGATTTTCCCGCTCAAGGCCAGATCATCAAGCGTTTTGGCGATGATTCTGGCCTCGGCACCACACTTGACGGAATTGTGATCGCAACGGCAAAGCAGGCGCAAGTGACTTCTCCTGTCACGGGAAAGGTAGAGTTTTCCGGCAAATTCCGCAGTTATGGCCAGATGGTGATTGTCAACGCGGGTGAAGGTTATCTTGTGTTGCTGGCCGGATTGGAGCAAACGCTCACCACTCACGGGCAATCCGTCAAGGCAGGTGAACCCGTAGGACTAATGGGTGGCAAGCCCGGTCCATTGGCCACATCAAATGGCCTGACAAACGTGACAACTCCTGTGCTATATGTGGAGTTCAGAAAGAACGGCGATCCCGTCGATCCCACTCCTTGGTGGATCGGCATCAGACAAGAGGCAATGAGATGAAATTGAATTCGACAATACGTGCAGCAGGTTTGGTTTTGGCAGGTGCTGTTTCTGCCGCCGTATTGATGCAAGCTTGGGGTGGAGCAAGTGCTGCCACCAGCAAGGCCGACACCTACAAGCTTCTCGGCCTTTTCGGCGATGTGTTTGACCGTATTCGAGCTGATTATGTGGAAGTGCCGGATGAAAAGAAAATGATCGAGAATGCCATTAATGGCATGCTGACCTCGCTCGATCCACATTCAAGCTACATGGATGCCTCCAGCTTCCAGGATATGAACGAAAAGACCCGTGGCGAATTTGGTGGTCTTGGTATTGAAGTCACCATGGAAAATGGCTTGGTCAAAGTAGTGGCTCCCTACGACGGCACGCCCGCTTCGAAGGCTGGCATCATGGCTAATGACCTGATCGCCAAAATTGATGGTGCGGAGGTGCAGGGCTTGACCCTGAATGAAGCCGTTGACAAAATGCGCGGTGCGATTGGTTCTCCCGTGAACCTTTTGATCGTCCGCAAGGGC
>JANMEM010000320.1:0-4761 GCA_031376985.1 Hyphomicrobiales bacterium | reverse complement strand
TGGCCAAAGGGGCGAAGTGGGTGGTGTGATGTCTCAAACAGAGACTTTATTGTTGTTCGTGTTGGGTTTCTGCGTGGCGCTGTTCGTGGTGCTGCTGTTTGGCCGGGGCATTTGGGCGTTAATCGGGTCGTGGTCAGGCTGGCGGGAAGCCCGCAGGGTGCCTGCAGCCATCCGGGAACTGCAAGCCGAACGTGACGGTCTGAAGGCCGAAAAGGCCATGATGGCCCAGAAACTTGAAGCCACCCTCAATGACATGAAAATGCGAATGGCCGAGCAAATGGCCGAAGTATCGCGTAACCGGAACCGCCTGCTTGATCTGGGACAAACGCTGAAAGAACGTGAGTCAACAATCACACATGTGCAGTCGCAGGCCGATGACACGTTGGCACAACTGTCGTCCTCACAAACACAAATCGAAGAAAACGTGAAGGCCATCACTCTCGCCTATGCCAAAATGGCCCAGCGCGAGGAAGAGCATGTGAAAATGCAAAACCTGCTGAAAGAGGCCCAAGCGACATTGCTGCTACGTGACGAAAAAATCAGAAACCTGATGGACGAAACCCGGTCGTTGCGCGAACTTGTTTCGGGCCAGACGTCTGGAGTGGTGAATGGCGGTGAACGGATTTTGCTTGCACCGGTTTTGGTATCAACCTCTGTGCCCAACAGTTTCGAACAACGCTTCGCCAACAGCAACAGTGGTAATCCGTTGCTTCTGGAGCAGGCCGCAGAAACCAATTATCCCGACAGCATAGATTATTCCGGAGATGTCGAAACCGACAGCATCGACCGCGGCGTGTCCAACGTGCTGTCATTGGCCGAACGCGTGCGCAGTCTGCAATCGGGAATGAAGAAAGCTTAAACGTGCTGGGACAAGGCTGAAAACAGTACGAAGCAGCATCGGGAAGAAATTAAACATAAAAAATGCACTGTCACCGAAACATTTTTAATACAATTGCGGAACAGCAACGTGAATTCTGCGGATTTGATTTCAATTGCGTGCCGTAGTGATCTTCTTTAGTGTCAATTTGGCATCAGGGGCGAGGATGAGGCTGATGGGTCGTTTGCAACACCTTTTCTGGCTGATTGTGACCTGTTTGCCTGGACTGGTTGAACCTGCGATTGCCAAGCGTTTGGCGCTGGTTATCGGGAACAGCAAATATCAAAATGTACCGCCCCTCAAAAACCCGTCGAATGATGCAACACTCATGGCCGCCTCACTTGAAAAAGTGGGGTTCGACGTCACGCTTCTGAAAGATCAGGACCAGCGTGCCATGAAGCAGGCGCTGTTGGTATTCTGGCGCAAGCTGAAACAGGGTGTGGATGCCGGGCTTATCTACTATGCAGGTCATGGCAATGCGGCTTTCAACCCCGTGTGATCTAGGGCGAAGCAGCACCCAGTTCCACAAATTGCGCCAGCTGTTTCAATGAATCCTGCCAACCCAGATGGCACATCTCCTGCGGGATGATGTCGGGCACACCGGCCTGCGTGATCGTCATATCGGTGCCGCAGGACACAGCTTTCAGGACGACCGTCACCTTGATGTCCGACTGCAAATTCGGGTCGTCAAACTTGTCGGTGTAATGCAGCTTTTCATTCGGCACCAGTTCCAGATATTCGCCGCCAAAGGAATGCGAATTGCCTGAATCAAATTCGGTGAAACTCATCCGAAACGTTCCGCCCACCTTGGGGTCCATGTGATGGACGGTGCAGGTGAAGCCCGCCGGTGCCAGCCATTTGCAGGCGGCGGCGGGATCAAGGAACGCCTTGTAGACACGGGTTGGTGGAGCTTTCAATACGCGGTGAAAGTTGAGGGTATAGGGCATGATCACATCTCCTTATTGTGTTGCGCTGATGAGTTGAAAACTGCCGCCCTGCGGGTCAAACGCCATGACGATCCATTGTCCGCCTGGCACCTGATGTGGCCCCATGGCAATCTTGCCCCCACCTCTGGTGATGCGGGACACGGCAGCGTCAATACCATCGACATTGAAATAATAGAGCCACATCGGCATGGGCGGCATGTCCTGTTTTTTCATCATGCCACCAATGTCCTGGCCCGCAATCTGGAACAGCACATAGTCTCCCATGGCCCCCATTGGCATCACCGTGCCCTTGGTCCAACCAAACATCTGGGAATAAAAAGTCCACGCAATATCAAGATCACCCACATGCGCCTCGTTCCAGCCCACGGCACCCAGCGCCGAAGAGGCGGGAAGCGATCCACCTTCGCGCGGTATTGGGGCCATGATGTTGAAATTCGCGCCCGTCGGATCGCCAACGATTGCGATGCGCCCGACGTCAGCAATATCCCATGCTTCACGGTGGATTTTGCCGCCTAACGCTGTGATCTTCGCGCAAGCCGCATCAACATCGGTAACGTAAACATATCCCGACCAGAACGGCGGCATGCCCTTGAGTTCGGGCGGTGTGGCCATGATGCCGCCCATGCCCATGCCACCTGTTTCGGCAACGTGATACTCAGGCATTTGCGCCGAAAACGTCCAGCCCACCACATCGGCATAAAAAGCCTTCGCGGCCTCCACATCGCTGGTCATCAGGTCGTGCCATATGAACGGGTTTTGCATGGTCAGTCCTCCTTGGCAAAATGAAACAACAATTCAACATAACGGCGCAAATGGCGGATGGAGTCAGCAGCGAGCGCTACATCATTCTTCGCCTTGGCAATGACGAAGGCACCTTGAATGACGGCTTGCGTATGCACCGCCAGGCTTTCCGCCGACCATGTGGCCAGTGGCGCATGGCGGGCCTTGGCCGCACGGATCATCACCGCCACATCGTCAGCATGTCTGATGATGCCCGCTGAACAGGCGTCACGAATGGCAGGGTTCGAGTCATAGACTTCCTGCGCCATGGTTCCCAGCAGGCACGTGCTTTCAGGCAAGGTCTTTCCTTCAAGCAGAGTGGCACGAAAATCAATATAGCCGATCAGCTGGTCCAGCGGGTCTTCAAAGCCATGGTAAGGCGCCTTGGCAAAAACCACGTCGGTCACCTCGCTCCAATAGCGCGTGGCGGTGACAGCGAGATCTTCCTTGCTCTTGAAATGATGGAAGAAGGCCCCCTTGGTCACGCCAGAATCCCGGCAAAGATCATCAACCGACGTCGCCCCAAAACCGCGTGTTCGCACCAGCTTGAGCGCTGAATTCAACAATTTTGTTTTGGTGGCACGGGCCTCGTAAAGCATTCAAGCAGAATACCAACCGGTTGGTATGTTGTCAAGCGACTTCAGTATTCTTGGAGGAAATTACGTTAGCGCCAGTTCCACCTTCTTCCTTGCGGCGATCAAGTTCTGCGTCAAGCTCGGCACCTGTCAGCATGATCACGGTTCCCAACCAGGACCATGTGAGAAAAGCGATGACTGCACCAAGGGAACCATAGGTTTCATTGTAATTTGCAAAATTCGCTGCATAGACCGAAAATCCAATGGACAAGGCAGCAAAGCCCACGCTGGCAAAGGCACTTCCAGGCGTAAGCCAGCGCCACTTTGAAGCGGGAACACAGGGGCCCCAACGATACAGCACGGTCAACGCGAAATTGGCCAGAACCAGCAGAAGCGGCCAGCGGCCCGCCCAGATCAACCACTCTATCGCTGGCCCGAGGCCGACGGCGTTCAACACAACGGGCACGATGGCAACACTTGTCAAAATCAGCAACAGCACCAGAATGGCACCAAGAGTGAAAAACAGTGACAGTGCATTCAATCTGAAAAACGACCGGGTTTCGCGGGTGCCATAGGCTACGTTCAAGGCATCCATCGCAGCCTTCATTCCGCTGTTGGCGCTCCATGCGGCAATCAACAATGAAAAAATTGCAGCTGCGCTCAGGCTTGCCGCATCTGTGTCGCTGATGCGGACGATCTGGTCAGACACGATAGACATGGCGGATCCGGGCAGCAGCGATGTCAGAGTTGCCAAGTCCTCGGCCACATCAGCGCGATCATTGAACATGCCATAAAATGAAACCAGGGTGGTGATTGCCGGAAAGAGTGCCAGCAATCCGTAGAAGGCTACGCCTGCTGCCACAGCAAGGACGCGGTCATTCGTGATCTCGGAATAAACGTCTTTCACCAGATCGTAGCCAAATCTCAAAATACCCCCAGACCGAGGCACCGGACTTTTCGCAGACGCGAAATCCTTCGTCGTCTTGGAGGGCTCAGTTACAGAATCTTGCTCCGGAAAATCATGTCGTCTCACCAGCGCAGCCAAGGCAATAATGACAGCCCATCGCATGATATTTTTCAGGCGCGACGGTTTTTGTTTGCTTGCTTCCACCTCTACATACCCCAACGCCTCAATGCCCCGCAGGCTCATCGGGATGAATTCAAACGGCCTTTGGCCTGTTAAGTTCCGTAAAAATGGCAGGTTTCATTCTTCATGTGCCACAGTCATTTACACCTTTTTAAAATTAAATTCCCAAATCCTGAAAATTCCCCTTGACATTGTTCCTGTTATGTTCTAGCTGTCTTCCTGCTTCGACCCAAACGGGGTCCGGTTCATGACGGTGAACCTGGATGGGTCGGGCGGCGGGTCTTGTGGGGTGGCGTTAACGTGGCGCTGGTCCGCAAGTCTGTGGAACACCCTCGGCCCTTCAAACAGGCCGGGCCATGGAATTGGGCGTTATGTGGTCATCCTGCAGCAAACTGCATGGCCCCTCAGTGGGATTGTGACTCCGGGTGAAGGTCGTGGGCGACATTTCGAGCGCCGGGGACCACCGATGGAACGACAGGCGCGCATGTATGTCTC
>JANMEM010000248.1:0-2444 GCA_031376985.1 Hyphomicrobiales bacterium | reverse complement strand
CTTGTCATGCGAGCCGCTGCTTAGCGCCATCGATATTCAAAAGTATCTGGTTCGCGGAGCAAACGGCACTCGCGTCGATTGGGTAATCGCCGGTGGTGAATCAGGCGCGGGTTCCAGACCCATGGATCCCGCATGGCCGATATCGCTCAAGGAGCAATGTGCTGACGCCAAGGTGCCATTCCATTTCAAGCAATGGGGGCACTGGGCCCCGATTGAACAGGTAGTTGAGTTTGTTAAGAAATCGACACCGATCACGATCATGCGGCACGATGGTATTGATGTTTCCCTTGCTGCCATTGGAAAGGGAAAAGCTGGTCGTTCGCTCGATGGTAAGCATTGGGATGGTTTTCCTCGTACACGAGCAATTTGTTAAGGTGAAAATCGAATCGTCTGGTCGTACAAAAGTTTCGAGCCGCTAGGAAATCTATGCCGAATGATGTGACGATCCCCGCAGCTTACGACGGAAGAGAGCAAGCGCTCATTAAGCATGTCTTGCTGAAGAGCTATCTTGAGAAACTCTTTCACATTATCGGCATGAACAAATCAACGGGGAAAACTGAGCTTTGCTACGTTGATTGCTTTGCCGGGCCTTGGGGTGACAATTCCGACGGAATGGAATCCACATCGATAGCTATTTCGCTGCGTGTGCTGGCGTCATGCAAGCAGACTTTGAAGAAACTTGGCATCAACGCAACGATACGTGCGCTTTATGTCGAGCAAGACGCAACTGCCTTTGGCCGACTTAAAAAGTACCTGGAAAGCGACACTCCAGAAGGTATCGACACCAGCGCGCTTCGCGGCGACTTTGTGAAATTGCGGGAGGACATTGTTCGATGGGTCGGGTCGGATGCATTCACATTTTTCTTCATTGATCCGAAGGGGTGGAAGGATGTAGGCGTGGGCGTACTTCGACCTTTGCTGCAACGTCCGAAGTCTGAGTTCTTGATCAACTTTATGTATGACTTCGTCAATCGCACACTGTCTATGGAAGCTTGGCAGGAAGAAATGATTGCTCTCTTAGGCGAGGCGATCAATCTGGGTGGTCTTGATCCTGGCTTACGGGAGGACAAGATTCTCAGCACCTACCGTAAGAACTTAAAAGACTGTTTTCCCGTTCCATCCAGCGTGAGGTTTCGCGCACGAGCCGCGCATGTGAGGGTCATGGATCCGACAAAGGAGCGCCCAAAATATCATCTCGTATATCTCACGTCGCATCCAAAAGGTGTTGTCGAGTTCATGGAGACCTCTGAACACGTTGACTTAATCCAAAAGAAGGTTCGGGCGCAGAAACAAGTTTCTGCGAGAGAGATGCGATCCAAAATGACTGACCTGTTTGGACAGGAAAGCCATGTCAACGAAAATGCGGGACATGTAAGCGCGTTAGATGTTGACCGTTTTTGGATTGAGCATCTAGAGAGTGGTGTGAAATTGATCGCCCTTCCAGAGTTCGCAGACATGTTGGAGACAACTGGCTGGTTCCCCGGTGACTTGCAAGCATCATTGAATAGGCTCATTGCGGCGAAAAGGGTCGTGAATCTCGATTCAAGCGCTCGTCGACCAAAGCGGCCCCTGCACTTCGAAGGAAAAGGCGAGCGACTAGCGCTTGCTAAATATGCACCGTCTGGACGAATATCTGTTGTGGCTTAGAAGCAATCCTTGAGCTTTCTGGCTTGACAAATATTGGCGCGTAAATGCCCACCCTCAAATACCTAACCCACTACCCCGAACCGCTGCAAGCGCAAGTCCGCACGCTGATCGCGGAAAACCGCTTGGGTGAAGTGCTGCAAAAGCGCTATCCCGAGCCAAACACAGTGCGTACTGACCGGGCGTTGCAGGAATACGTGCTTTCGCTCAAGGCGCAGCATATGAAGAGTGCGGTGTCGCCTGCGAAGGTGATTTTTGACAATCATTTGCAGGTGGTGAAGCATGCGCTGGGTACGCACACGCAGGTGTCGCGTGTGCATGGTGGCAAGCTGGTGGCGAAGCGGGAGATTCGCATTGCCAGCGTGTTTATCGACGCGCCGGCTGCGTTTTTGAAGATGATTGTGGTGCATGAGCTGGCGCACCTGAAGCAGCGCGAACACGACAAGGCGTTCTACCAACTATGTCATCACATGGCGCCGGATTACGCACAGCTTGAGTTTGATCTGCGTCTGTATTTGACGCATCTGGACCAGGTGACGCCGTCCGTTAAGACGGACGACGATTCTGGCCGATGAAATCGAGCCGTCGCGCTACCAGGCCGGGGCCATGCGCACTGATACGGGCAGATCGTTTCTGATCACCGGATGCAGGATGAGGCGCAGGAAGGTGATGCCTGCCGACGCCGTGAGGCCAACGCGTTTGATGAGGTTGAACACGCCGCCGTCTTTTTTTGCTTTGTCCACGGCGATGGCAATTTGATGCAGCCGATGCAGTCCGGCGCGGAAGCCGGGGCTGTCGGT
>JANMEM010000297.1:0-4083 GCA_031376985.1 Hyphomicrobiales bacterium | reverse complement strand
GGTGAAACCGATGCCGGCGAGGCAGGCGACGCCGATAATATCGCGCCAGCTTGCGCCTGCAGGGAGTTTTGCCAATCCTGTGAAGACCAGTGCTGCAACGGTGAGGAGAATGCCGACGGGTTTTCCAATGAAGAGGCCCGCAATGATGCCGAGGGGCACGGTTTGCGTGATGTTTTCAATCGAGAATCCGTCAAGTGGCAGGCCCGCATTGGCGAAGGCAAAGAGCGGGAGGATGAGCCATTTCACATAAGGATGCAGTGCGTGTTCAAGTTCATGCAGAGGTGACGTTCCATCCTGCCGTTTGAGCGGGATGAGCAAACCAAGTGCGACGCCAGCCAGTGTGGCGTGGACACCGGATTTAAATACGCAGAGCCAGAGCAAGAGTCCCACGAGAATGTAAGCGCCAATACGCCCTATGCCTGCGCGGTTCATCACAAACAAAATAGCGAGGCAAGCCGCTGCACCTGTCAGTGCGATGAGTGAAAGATTTGCAGTGTAAAAAATTGCGATGATGATGATGGCTGCGAGATCGTCAAAGGTTGCGAGTGTCAGCAGAAAGATTTTCAGGGACAGCGGAACGCGCTTTCCGGCCAGTGCAAGTGCGCCGAGGGCAAAGGCAATATCGGTTGCGGCGGGAATGGCCCAGCCGCCGATGGTCGCCGCATTGCCCCAATTGAAAAATGCGTAAATGCCGGATGGGACGATTATGCCGCCGATGGCTGCTGCGGCGGGCAGGACGATTTGTGAAGGCGTTGAAAGATTGCCTTCCAGAACTTCGCGTTTGATTTCGAGGCCTACGAGAAAAAAGAATATCGCCATCAGGCCGTCGTTGATGAAATGGTGCAGCGATTTGTCGAGGGTCAGAGTTCCAACGCCGATGCGCACGTGTTGTTCGAGCAGTGCTCGGTAGGTGTCGTTCAGACCTGCATTGACCAACAGGATGGCGAATAATGCGGCGACGGCGAGTAACAATCCGCCCGTAGCCTCATGATCGATGAAGCGGCGGAGACGGGTCGTTGCTTCAGAATCGTGCGGCGTTGACGACAAAATGTACTCCTATGCTGGCGGCATAACCCAAGGCCACGGCCCATGTCCATTTCAAGTGGCTGAAGAAGGTGTATTTGCCTTGGGCGATACCCATGAGGGCAACGCCCGCTGCGGAGCCAATGGACAATAAACTTCCACCCACGCCTGCGGTCAAGGTGACAAGCAACCATTGGCCGTGGCTCATTTGCGGGTCCATGGTCAAAACGGCGAACATGATGGGGATGTTGTCGACAATTGCCGACAAGAGGCCAACGGCAATGTTGGCAGTGGTTGGGCCCCATTGGGTGTAGAGATATTCATTGGCGAGGGTGAGGTAGCCCAAAACACCCAAGCCACCTACGGCGAAGATGATGCCGAAGAAAAACAGCAACGTGTCCCATTCCACGCGTTCGATTTGTTTGAAGGAGTTCAGCACCATGTCGGTGTTGTCGGCGCGTTTGCCTTTTTGTTGCAGGAAGTAGGACCAGATTTGCAGGTAACCCAATCCCAGCATCATGCCGAGGGCGGGTTGTAATCCGAGGAAGTTCTTAAATGACACTGCGGTGGCGATTGTCAGCGCAAAGAGGAATATGACGCCTATGGCTCCAGGTTTGAGGAGAACCTTCTCTGCAACAAGCGGCGCTTTTTCGTTCGGCACCGCAAAGTGCATGATGATGGCTGGCACAAACCAATTGACGAATGACGGAATGAAGAGCGCGAAGAATTCAAAGAATGTGAGCTTGCCTTTTTGCCAGACCATGAGCGTTGTAATGTCGCCGAAGGGGGTGAACGCGCCGCCTGCGTTTGCGGCAACGACGATGCTGACGCACGCAATGGCCACAAATTTCGTCGACTTTGCGCCGACAGCCAAGGCGACGGAACCCATGATCAGCGCTGTGGTGAGATTATCGAGTACGCCTGACAGGAAGAAGGCGGCGACGCCAGTGATCCAGAACAGTTGGCGGTAGGTCAATCCACGCGCCGTCATTTTTGCGCGCAATACTTCGAAGACGCGGCGCTCTTCGAGGGTGTTCACATAGGTTATGGCGACCAGCAGGAACAGGAACAACTCGCCATATTCATAGATGGTATGTTCCGCCGCAAGTTTGGCCATTTCCGGGGTGCCTGCTGCGGTGTAGGCAAATCCGATCAGCGCCCAGATCAAACCCGCAGCGACCAACACGGGTTTTGATTTCCTGAGCTGAGTGGCCTCTTCAAGTATGACCAGCACATAGGCCAGTGCAAATATGATCAGCGACGCGTAGCCAAACCAGCTGCGGGTGAGATCAAGGCTATGCATCGCTCAGCTCCTCGTTCAGCTCTAGCCACTGGTTCTCGTTATCGATCAAATCATCAGCAAGCTTGCTTCTCAGTTTGGCATAGTCAGCGGCTTTTTGCGCCGAGTCCTTGTACAGCTTGGGGTCTGACAGCGCCTGATCCAGAATGGTGATTTTTTCGTTCAGTTTCAACATGGTTGCGTTGAGATTCTGGATCATTTTGTGAAGATTTTTTGCGGGCCTGACGATGCGTTTTTCGACGACAGCTTTTGTCGCTGCCACGGGTTTCGCAGGTTCCTTGCCGCGACGGCGTGACAACACCATTTCGGAATAGTCGTTCAGGTCACCGTCGTAATTCTGTATGGTGCCGTTTTCCACAAGCAGCAAACGATTGGCGCAGGTTTCAATGATGTGGCGGTCATGGGCGATGAGGATGACGGCACCTTCGTAATCATTAATGGCGCGGATCAGTGCTTCACGCGAGTCCATGTCGAGATGGTTTGTGGGTTCATCGAGAATCAACACATGGGGGCCGTTGAAGGTTGCCAGCAAGAACAAGAGCCGGGCTTTCTCGCCACCGGAAAGGGTGGAACATTTTGAATCCGCGAGGGTGCTGCCAAAGCCGGATGCACCAAGACGCGCGCGCCGTTCGGCGACCGTACGCTCCGGCATCAGTTTCGTGATATAGTCGAAGGGCGTATAAATATCCGCCAATTCATCCATCTGATGTTGCGCGAAGAAGCCAACATTCATTTTGGGGGCCGTCACCATGGACCCGCCTTGGCCCTTCAGTTTGCCATTCAGCAATTTCGCGAAGGTGGATTTTCCGTTGCCGTTTGAACCCAGAATGGCAATGCGATCATCAGGATCAATTCGCAGGTTGATGTTTTTCAGAATGGCCTTTCCGGGTTCATAGCCCACGGCCACCTTGTCCATGTTGATCAGCGGTGGAGCCAACACTTTTTCAGGACTTGGAAAACGGAAGGGCACCACGCGGTCGTCAACAATGTCTGCAATCGGTTCAAGTTTGGCCAAGGCTTTCAGGCGGCTCTGGGCCTGGCTGGCTTTGGATGCTGTGTAGCGGAAGCGGTCGACATAGGCCTGCATATGGTCGCGCTGGTCTTGCTGCTTTTTGCGGAGCTTGACTGACAAGGCCTGTTGTTCGCGGCGCTGGCGGTCAAAGTTGTCGTAGTTGCCCTGGTACATTGTGAGCTTGGCCTGATCGAGATGGACGATGCAGGTGACAACCTCGTTCAGCAAATCACGGTCATGGCTGATGAGCACGATGGTGTGGGGATAGATTTTGAGAAAGGTCTTGAGCCAGATGGTGCCTTCGAAGTCGAGATAGTTGGTGGGCTCGTCCAGAAGCAGCACATCTGGTTGGCCAAACAGGGCCGCAGCCAAAGCCACGCGCATGCGCCATCCGCCTGAGAGTGCAGAGCAGGGGCCGTCCATTTGTGCATCGGTGAAACCAAGACCTGCGAGAATGGCGGCGGCGCGGGCGGGGGCGGAATGGGAGTTGATGTCGGCCAAACGCATTTGAATTTCGGAAATGCGGTGCGGGTCAGTGGCGGTTTCGGCTTCTGCCAAAAGCTCATGGCGCTCCACATCGCCTGCCAGAACAGTGTCCAGCAAACTCTCGGTGCCGCCGGGTGCTTCCTGCGCCACGGTGCCGACGCGGGCGTTGCGGGCCATGCCTGTGGTGCCGGACTCGGCGACAAGTTCTCCCAGCACGATTTTGAACAATGTGGATTTGCCAATGCCGTTCCGGCCCACCAAT
>JANMEM010000262.1:0-5368 GCA_031376985.1 Hyphomicrobiales bacterium | reverse complement strand
TCCTTGGCGGGAAGATCGCGGATGTGGCCATAGGAGGCGAGAACGGTAAAATCCTTGCCCAGATATTTGTTGATGGTCTTGGCCTTGGCAGCCGACTCAACGACGACAACAGTCATTCACAGGTTCCAGTCCGGTGGGGATTCAACCCCAAATTGGCGAAAAACGCCCTCAAAGGCGTCCGCTCATAGGAGGAACGTTGCTTCAAGGCAAGCAGGTGGTCATTCACCACAATTGTTTCAAGACACAACGAATTGCAACTTAAAGACAGTTTTATAATAGTCTTTCACGTATATCGTGTTTTTACAGTGCGTCATTGCCAATTTCGTGAGTCGAGTTGTGTCCCTGAATACAACTTTTAGTAAATATATAGAAATTTTACAATCTTAACAGTGGGTAATAAAATGGATAGAGATACGGCGATCTATATTGCGGACATGATACTTGAACTTCGAAACCTTGCCAAAGGTACGCAAATGTCTACGCTGCAAGGCCTGCTCGAAATAAGCTATTACGAGGCCTATGGTGTGGCAAACGCCATTGTGATCCCACAGGGAGAGGAACAGCGGCTGGAAGACATCGGTGCACATGCGAGACGGTTTGCGGCGGCTTAGGTTTGGACCTGCTTCACCCTTTCACGCCAGAAGATGTATAACCCTGATGCAATGATGAGTGCGGCACCAGCCCATACGTTGTGGGATGGAAAGTCGTTCCAGATCAGGTAGCCGAGCAAGGTTGCCCAGATCAATGAGCTGTATGAAAATGGCGCGACAACTGACGCGGGCGCGTAACGAAAAGCCTGAATGATGCAGAAATGCCCAAGTGCGCCCGCAAGGCCACTTCCTGCAAGCAATGTCCAGCCATAAGTGTCAGGCCACTGCCAATGCCATGGCAACAGCAGCGAGCACACAATTGCACCAAACGCTGCGGTGAACAGCAATGAGGTTTTGGGATCGTCGTCCCGGACTTTGCGGGTGGTGATTTGATAGCTAGCGTTGGTTACAGCTGCTGCGACAAGGAACAAGGCCCCGGCATTGAAAGTGCCGGAAAATGCAGTCCAAGGCTGCACCACAATGATTGCGCCGACAAATCCCATGGCAACGCCCGCCCAGCGGCGGATGCCAACCTGCTCTTTCAATATAAAGACTGATAGCACCGTTGTGATGATCGGCGACAGAAACATGATGGTGGTGGCGGTCGCCAGCGGGACAAATATTATTCCGGAGTTGAACAGGCCCGTTGTCAACATCAGGAATATCGAGCGGACAGTTTGTTGTCCCGGCACTTTGCTGAATGCAAGTTCTGGCAAGTTCTTGCCACACCACAGGGCCGCAAACACTGTCGCGAAGAAGAACCGCCCCCACGTCACCTCAACGAGTGAATAGTGTTCCAGACCCAGTTTGATGATGGCATCGAGTGAAATAAAACATGCCATGGTGGCGAGCATCCAGAGAATGCCGCGACTTTTGTTTTCGATCATGTGTGCGCAGGCTGCATGCCACCCAATTCGTCTTCAATATGGACGCGGATGATATCTTCAAACGTTTTTTCGGAACGGAAGCCCAGATCGAGTGCGCGTTGCGGATCAAAATTTTGCGGCCAACCTGCAACGATGCGCATGATGGTGTCGTCGGCGACGTGTTTGACATGCGCGAGAGCAGCAGGAGCCACGGCTTCAAGTGCCGCAAGCTGTTCGGCAACGGTGCAGGACAGGCCGGGAAGCGACAGGTTGCGACGGTTGCCCAAGGCAGCTCCGCCCTTGATCGCGGCTTGCGTCAAAAAGCCAACGGCAGCGCGGGGCGAGGCATGCCAGTGGCGGACAGTGGTTGGCACGGGAAGTACAGCGTCTTTTCCCACAAGCGGTTCGCGGATGATATTCGAGAAAAAACCAGAAGCCGCTTTATTAGGTGTGCCCGGCCTGACGCAGACTGTGGGCATGCGCAGCGCCATGCCGTCCACGAACCCACGCCGCGAATAATCATTCAGCAACAATTCGCAAATGGCTTTTTGCGTACCGTAACTTGTGAGTGGAGCGGTGAGGAATTCATCTCCTATGGCGTCCGGGAAAGGAGAGCCGAAGACTGCGATGGATGAGGTGAACACCACACGCGGGCAATAGCCGCCACCTTGTTTGCGGATGGCTTCAAACAGGTTGCGGGAACCATCAAGATTGATGGCGTAGCCCTTTTCGAAATCAGCCTCAGCTTCGCCAGAAACAATGGCCGCGAGATGGAAAATCAGATCCGGACGAGAAGCGATCAGTTTTTCAGCTTCACCCGCCACCGAAAGGTCACCCATGAAAGTTTCAATGGGGAAGGCAGCAGTTGGGGGGGCCGGGCTCAATACAACATCGTGCCGGATTAACCGGGATACTTCGAGGCCAACAACACCTCTCGCCAATCGTTCAACAAGTTTGCGGCCCAACATGCCCGCAGCGCCGATTACAAGAATTTTCATATGCCATGTCCCATTTCTCCCAAAGAACATAGCGCCGTTGTCTGGATGCAAAAAGGCTTTCGCACATGGTCTGACCCGCCTGAGACGCATGGTTTAAATGATTGATTCTGATACAGATTCATCTGTCAAAGAATCACTTATCCAGCCATGGACATTCAAGGGTTCAGTTTCCGTCAATATCATGTCAATATTTCAATGGCTTACAACAATGATTCGTCGGCAGCAGAGTTTGTGTTATTTGTTTGGCGGGGAACAAGAGGGCGGTAGCGTGAACGGAATGACTGTTTGGAACTCACACGACAACGTCGGGGGCGATGTGGAAGTCTGTTCTGGATCAAACAGTGACGGCATAACACTCCGTAGAGGAGATATGACGTTCCGAATGGCCACGCGACGACCCTATGGGTGGAAATTTTGAAAGACGAAGAACTGGTTCATCCGGCAGATGCTCTGGCGATAGCGCTCGAAAGGGCTTCTTCGCTGTTGGATGTTTTAGGTAATCTTTATAATGGGCCAGCGGATAATTTTTCCGGTGGCAACGGTTTCGTTATTCATGCACTTTCAACAGCATCGACTTTGCTGGGTGATGCACAGGGCGCATTGAGTGATTTGCATTTCAGCTGTGACCTGACGATGTTGGATCACCCTGACCAAGGCGAGATGATATTGCCTTTGGATGATGAAAAGTTCGAGGCCGATGCAGCTGTAGTTTCGCCAGAGCCCCGTTCGACTTTTGCTGAGCCCGAGGCCTCTCCTGTTCAGCTTCAGCAGCAGGAACAGTTTGCGCGGAGCTATCTCGAATTGTTGAAGAAGCTGACCGCCGCAGAAGTGTTTGCCTCAGAACAGCAGGCCTTGTCCATGCCTGGTCAATCCCATGACTTGTTGCCGTTGTTGCGCGGTCTGCGTGAAGAATTCCAAAAAATGCACAACGTGGCCTGATGCCATGGCAAGTGTTCCGCCTTCAGAGTTGACGCCACCGCAACAGGCGCTGTGGTGGCTGAAGCAGGGCGACTTCAAGCCAGGTCCTGCTTGGGAAAAAGCCCATGCAATCTGCCAGACCTCTGAAGGTACATTTGAATATGATGTCGTGCATGCACTCGCTCATTGGATTGAGGGCGATATTGCAAACCGGAACTATTGGTACGCCCGCGTTGGTGCTGAGGGCAGGGCAGATTCGATCCCATTGGAGTGGGAACGAGTGGCAGCGATTTTAGAGTAAGCGGAACCAGTTTACGGCTCCGCCCTGTATTTAGCGGCGTGGCGGAAGTGGCTGAGGATTGAGTGCAACTTTTCCCGCGGGTGGCAAGGGCTGTGGGTTCAGCATTACGATGCTGCCACGGTCTGGGCGCTTGAACTTGAATGCGATTTTGGCATCAGCAGTGCTGACGGCAGCCAGCGATACGGTTGCTGTAATCATGAGTATGAGTGATGTTTTGGTCATGGAGGTCATCCTTTGAGAACTGCGCAGGGTGGCAGGTGTGGGCAAAGAATGATCCCGTCGCGCTGAACCTCAAATGATGGTCCTGTTCATTGCGGGTTCAAGCGCTTGTGAAATGCTGTAGCGACAAACCGTCGGACTTGAATTAGATGCTGATGGAAAATCAACAAGGAAATCTGCACATGACGGAAACAACATCACCGCCCAAGCCCGCCTTGCCTGACCACCTGAGCATTGACCCCAGAAGCCCGCATTTCCACAAGGACGTGCTGCAATTTGAAATCGGCATCCGTTTCAATGGCGTGGTGAAAACCAATGTTGAAGAATATTGCATCTCGGAAAACTGGGTGCGTGTGCCAACGGGTGGCAAGTCCAAGGACCGCCATGGCAACCCCATGACAGTAAAGATCACAGGAAAGGTGGAAGTTTTCTACGTGGATGCCTAAATAGAGGGGCATGCTCCCACTCTCCATCCTTGACCTTGCTCCGGTTTCTGAAGACTCAACCCCCGCTATCGCTTTGCAAAATGCGCGTGATCTGGCGCAGCATGCGGAGCGCTTGGGCTACAACCGCTATTGGGTGGCGGAGCATCACAACATGGTGGGCATTGCCAGTGCGGCCACATCGGTGGTCATTGGTTTCATTGCCGCAAATACAGCAACCATCCGCGTCGGTGCGGGCGGCATCATGTTGCCCAACCATTCACCCATGGTGATTGCCGAACAATTCGGCACATTGGAGTCGCTCTATCCTGGTCGTATTGATCTGGGGTTAGGGCGCGCGCCTGGAACGGATCGCCAGACCATGCAGGCCCTGCGGGTGGACCCTTCGGCGTCCGAACATTTTCCGCAGGACGTGCTGGAGCTGCAATCCTTGCTTGGCCCTCTGCAACCCGGTCAAAGCATTCAGGCTGTTCCCGGCACCAACACCAATGTGCCGTTGTGGATATTGGGCTCCAGCCTGTTTGGCGCACAGCTAGCCGCCATGCTGGGTCTGCCTTACGCTTTCGCCTCGCATTTTGCGCCCGACCATTTGATGCAAGCCATGAACATTTACCGCAGCACATTCAAGCCTTCCGCACAGTTGCAAAGACCTTACGCGATGGCAGGCGTGAACGTGGTCGCAGCTGACACCGATGCAGAGGCGCAATATCTTTATACATCGCTGCAAATGCGCTTTGCCGACATGGCGAGGGGCGTGCGGGGATTCATGAAACCACCCATCGGTGACATCGAAACTTACTGGTCTGGAGGCGAAAAAATGCAAGCGCAACGCATGCTCGCCTGTTCCTTCGTGGGTTCAGCGGCGACATTGCGCCGGGATTTGCCGGCCTTCATGGCAAAAACAGGCGTTGACGAATTGATGGTGGCAACGGCGGTTTATGACCACGGGGCGAGACTGCGCTCCTATGAGGTCTTGGCCGGGGTTTAAGCATTGCGGCCATTAACGACAAATTGAGTTAATTGTTTTGCAGTT
>JANMEM010000206.1:0-2084 GCA_031376985.1 Hyphomicrobiales bacterium | reverse complement strand
CGCCTAACCCCTCCCTGAAGGGAGGGGAATAAAAACTATTTCAACGCTTCGAACCGACCAAACGTCCGGTTATGATACAGCAACGGCGACACCGTTCCCGAAATTGCTTGCTCCACCCGTCCCATGAAAATCCGGTGCGTGCCCGCATCATGCCATGAATCCAGCGCACAGATAAAATAAGCCGAAGCATTGTTCAGCAACGGCAAACCATGCGCCGCATCATGCCACTGCCCCGCCTCAAATTCATAAGCTTCGCCAGAAGTCGGGCGACCCGCAAACACCCGCGCCACATCCTCATGACTGTCATCAAGCGCATTCACAGCAAACACACCATTGACCGTGATCGCCTCCGCAATGGCGTTTTTCCGGTTGATACAGGCCAACAACAACGGCGGCTCCACTGACACGGAAGACCACGCACTAACGGTCAACCCGAATCGCCCCGCCACACCCTGGGTGGTGACAACCGACACGCCCATGGCCGCCGAAGCCATGGCATTGACGAAATCCTGGGCCGGCGCCGCAATTGACGATTTCAAACTGGTGGTTTTGATATCCATGGCACACTATATGTTGATCAGGCGCGGCGGTTTCATCCCCCGCTATAAGAATCTCTCACTAACATCGTATTTCAGCCTGTGGATAGCGTTAATATCACTGATTCCCTGCGCATCCCTCCCAACCCATTGCTAGACCAAAGCCATCATGAACACAGTCACCGCTTTACGCCCCGTTGATTCCTCACCTGAGGACGCATTTCGCCAGCCGCCCCACAATCTTGAGGCTGAACAGGCCTTGCTCGGTGCCATCATGGTCAACAATGAGGCTTGCGACCGAGTCACCACGTTTCTGACAGCAGATCATTTTTTCGAACCCGTCCATGCCCGGATTTTTGAATCCGCTTCTTCCCTCATCCGCATGGGAAAACTGGCAAACCCGGTCACACTCAAAGCCTTCTTCGAAAACGACGCCACGCTGAAAGAAATCGGCGGCCCCGCCTATCTCGCACGTCTCGCTGCATCGGCCACCACGATTATCAACGCCGAAGAATATGGCCGCACCATTCATGAACTGGCCCAACGCCGCAAACTCATCAACATCGGCACCGAAATCGTCAACGAATCCTACGACAGCGACGTGGAAAACTCAGCCAAAGCCATGATTGAAAAGGCCGAGACCACGCTCTACTCGCTGGCCGAAGTTGATAAATATGGCAAGGGTTTCCAGAACTTCGGCCGCGCTTTGACCGATGCCATCGACATGGCAGCCGCCGCCTTCCAGCGCGACGGCCATCTCTCCGGCATCTCAACAGGCCTCCGCGATCTCGATGAAAAACTGGGGGGCTTGCAAGCCTCCGACTTGCTCATTCTCGCAGGCCGGCCCGCCATGGGCAAAACCGCACTGGCCACCAATATCGCCTACAATGTGGCAAAAGCCTACAACGCCGAATACCAGCCCGACGGTTCATTGAAAGTCTTGAACGGCGGCATCGTCGCCTTCTTCTCCCTCGAAATGTCGTCGGAACAATTGGCCACACGTATCATCGCCGAACAATCGGGCATTTCATCAGAGCGCATCCGTCGCGGCAAAATCACCGAAGACGAATTCTCGCGCCTTGTCGAAGTGAGCCAGGAATTGCAGTCACTGCCGCTCTATATCGACGCCACCGGCGGCCTCACCATTGCGCAGGTCGCCGCCCGCGCCCGCCGCATGAAACGCCAGCGCGGCCTTGGTTTGATCGTAGTCGACTACTTGCAACTTCTAGCGGGTTCCCAACGCAAAGCTGCCGAAGGCCGCGTGCAGGAAGTTTCAGAAATCACAGTGGGCCTGAAAGGCCTGGCGAAGGAGCTCAACGTCCCCATCATGGCTCTGTCGCAGCTTTCACGCCAAGTCGAATCCCGTGACGACAAACGCCCGCAATTGTCTGACCTCCGAGAGTCGGGTTCCATCGAGCAGGACGCAGACGTTGTCATGTTTGTATACCGCGAGGAATATTATCTCTCGAAGAAAGAGCCCCACCCCGGCACACCGGAATATCTGAAATGGCAGGAAGAAGCAGCGAGAGCCCATGGCCGTGCCGAAGT
>JANMEM010000190.1:0-6644 GCA_031376985.1 Hyphomicrobiales bacterium | reverse complement strand
TTTCTTCACTTTCCTATTGGAAGAAACATGGGTTCACTCAAGTTTCAGGTGGTCAAAATATTAAAGTTCAGCGGATTCTTGAACGTCCGTTGGATATCCCGCCAGGATTGCCAGAAGTGCTTGTTGAAGTATTTGTTTATCTCAGTGGTCGGGATTGGGATGACACTGTTTCGCATTTATTTGTCAAATATGTGAAAGGTGCGCGCTTGGACGATGGCACCACAAAATTGCAGAATCGAATTATTATTCCTCATAAAAAAGATCATCAAAGTGGCGATGTAGTTCTCAAATTGATCGTAGGCGGAGAACAGTTGTTTTGTGATAAGGCTAACGTCCAGAAGCGAAAGTGCTCGGATTTTTACATGACCAAATTGGTGGCTCATTTTACATCGATGAAATATTGCCGCCGACTTCAACAAAGTCGAGTGACCATCTTGCATTGGGTCTTGCCTCGACAAGACTGGGGGCACGCACGCCTATCGTGCGTTTGCGCCCCTTTCGCCTGCGCACGCCAAGCCCTTCCTCGCGGTAAGGCCGATAGATGCGATTGATGCCTGAGGTCTCGCCTTCGCGTCTCAGCATGATGAACAATCTCCTGTAGCCGAACCTTCGGCGCTCATTGGCAAGATCCCGCAGCCTTGTCCGCAGGGCCGCGATCAGGCAAGGTGTATTTAGCACCGTAATTTTCGCAAATATAGCCTCGCGCCTTGCCGTCAGGCAGGCTCACCCGAAACAACATGTCACGGGGGATGACGCAGATTTCCGATGGCTCCAGTTCCATGATGCCCATTTCCGTTGTGATGTGGAGGCGGCCCTGCTCCGGCACGATCAGCAATTCACCATCGGCATTGAAGAATTGCTCGTCCACCATGTCAGCTGTCGCCACATATACAGGTGCGGCCATGCCGGATTGGCCGTTCACGTCGCCGGGCCGTTGTAATGGTGCGAATGCCGTCAATGAAATTTGTGGGTGTTGCGGGAAAGGGCACGGGGTCCCATCGCGACTGCCTCAGCGGCAGTTCTTGATCATCAACATTTGGCGCTGATTTCCAGTGATTAAGTTCAACACGCTTGAAGCGGCCTGTGTGGCGCACGGACGGGCGTATGCGATAGAGCCAGGAGCGCTCGTTGGTGCCGCGGGGAGCGGTGAAGGGGGATCCCGACAGCTGTTCGGCATAAAGCCCATAGGCACAACGCTGTGGTGAATTTTGTCCCTGCGGCAGAGCCCCTGGCAGGGCTTCAGTTTCAAAATCATTTCCGAAACCTGGCAGATAGGTCAAGGCCATGTCTGGACCTCCCTTTCAAAATCACTATAGATGCGGCTGTAACCATCAATTATGTAACTATCAAGCCGAATTCAGCAGGAGTTGTGGGTGTCATGTTTCGATTGGATCGCTTTATTCCCTACCGGTTGATGGTTGCAGCCGAGGAGGTTTCACTGGGCTTTTCGGTGACTTACAAACGGCAATACGGTTTGAGCCGTCCTGAATGGCGCGTGCTGGCTTCGCTGGCGGAACTGCGCGGGGCCACGGCAAAAGAAATAGCCACCCATTCTTCCATGCACAAAACCAAGGTGAGCCGGGCGGTTTTTGAACTTGAGAAACGGAAATGGTTGCTGCGCAAGCTTGATGAAGCTGATCGTCGCATGGAACACCTGTCACTGACAAAGGCCGGTATTGCCGCCCACGCCAAGCTTGTTGTCCACGCGACTGCCTACCAGGCAAAGCTTCTGGCCTTGCTGGGGGAGCGCAGCAGCGAGCAGCTGTTTTCCATGCTTGACAAGCTACACGCCAATCACGGCAAAGATCGGAGTTGACCTGAATTCGTGTCCGCAAGATACCTGACATCGGCCAGAAACCGGCGCGCCTTTTCAATCATGCCGGGCTCAGCGATGCGTGCATTCACCCAGCCCAAATATGTGAGGCTTCGCAAAAGCATAAACAGCGGCAAGCTTTGCATGTGGTTGGGCGCCAATGGCCTCACATCAAGGTAACCTTGCAACAGTGCCTGTTTCAGGTTTTCATAGTCGGGCTCGTAGATGTTTTTGATCAACGCTGTTGCAATGTCGAACATGCGATAGCCAAAACCGCTATCATCAAAGTCGATGAAAGACACTTTGGTGCTATCCACCAGAATGTTCTCACGCGCCAAATCGGCATGGATCAGGCCGGTCTCCGGCGTATCTGCATCATACCTTAAAAGTGCCTGCTGACATGTGGCACGCAAGGACAACAGGAAGTGGCGATCAGTGTCGGTAATATAACCTGCTTCCCAAAAGCGGCCCCAGAATGGGCTTTCGCCCAGAAGGCCGGCGTGGTCCCAGGCAGGGCGCGTGAAATCTAAAGGTGGCGACCATGCATCTGACAATCTGTGAAGCTGCGCCAGGTTGCGTCCGATCTCGCTCATGATTGCGGTTCTCTGTACGCCTTCAAAACGCAGTGGCTCCGTTGACTTTCCGAAGGCTTCTCCCGGCAACCAGCTCAGCAGGCTGAAAACGCGGGGCTGGCCGTTTGCATCGTCACACGTGACAAGAAAGGAGCCAGCCTTCGATCTCAATGGCGAGGGCACCACGAAGCCCTGTGCGGCAAGCATGTCCATCCATTGCAATTCAGAAATAATTGTGGCCGGGTTGTGATAGCCAAAGCGGTGCATGCGCAATGCATGTGGGCCGTGTGTGGTGTCAACCTGAAAGACCGTGTTTTCCCTGTGCATCACAAGCCTTGGTGGGATGGTGATGGCGGGCCAAGCCTGGCTGGCCAGACAGGCAAGGGCTGTGGCGTCAGCTTCCGTCATGCAGCAGTGGCCAGTACGTCATCAAGCGTTGACAGCAGCAGGCCAGCTTCGGCCTCACCAAACTGCATGGGCGGACGGATCTTCAACACATTGTAGTCGTAGCCGTTGCTGCCCATCAGGACGCCGCGCTGTCGCATCATGTTGACGATGCGGTCAGTCAGGTCGCGCGCCGGTTCTTTGCTTTTCAGGTCACGCACAAGCTCAATTCCAAGTGCAAGGCCAGAACCGCGCACATCGCCAATGACGTCATGTTTGTCTTTCAACTTTAGGAAACCCTGTTTGAGAAATGACCCCGTGTGCAAGGCCCGCTGTTGCAATCCTTCACGTTCCAGAACGTCCAGCACTGCATCTGCGGCGGCGCAGGACACGGGGTTGCCGCCGAAGGTGTTGAAATATTTGAAGGCCTTGCGGAATTTAGTCATCACGTCCAGTGAGGTGGCCACGGCGGCCACGGGGTGGCCGTTCGCCATGGGTTTGCCCATGGTGACAACGTCCGGCACCAGGCCGATGCGCTCATAGCCCCAGAGATGGCTGCCAATGCGGCCAAATCCCGGCTGCACTTCGTCAGCAATGATGACACCGCCATGCTTGCGAACGATGGATGCGGCTTCATCCAGAAACCCGTGGGGTAAATCCGGAAAACCTTCATTCACAAAGAACGGGCAGATGATCATCCCAGATACACCGTGGCCATTTGTGATGAGTGATTGGCATGCAACCTCTACTTCTTGCGCGAAAGCCTTTGCGAAGGCCGGGCCAGCCTCGCCGCCCAAGGGCCGATACGAGTCCGGTGCTGGCACATGCCTGACGTTCGACGCGTAGCCACCCAAAGGCGGTGACGTGGTGGAAAGTTGTGACACCGCTGAGGTGTTGCCGTGATAGGTATGGTTGGTTGCGATGATACCGGTCTTGCCGCTCACGGCCTGGGCCATGCGCAAGGCGATGTCGTTTGCCTCGCTTCCCGTGCACACCATAATTGCAGTGGTGATTGATGAGTGATGCAACGCCGTCATGCGCTCCACGTAGTTCAGGATACCCTCATGGAGATAACGCGTATGTGTGTTGAGCTGGCCTGCCTGCTTGCAGATGGCCTCCACCACATGCGGGTGGCAATGGCCGACATGGGGCACATTGTTGTAGCAGTCGAGATACTTGCGCCCTTCCGCATCAAAGAGCCATGTGCCTTCACCGCGCACAAGGTGCAAGGGTTCATCATAAAACAGGCGCACGTTAGGGCCCAACAGTTGGGCGCGGCGTTCCAGCAGTTCGGTCATATCTGATGTCATGACAGTGTGGACAATCCTTCATCGAGTGCAGAGATAATCTTTTGAACATGTGTGGATGTCACCACGAGAGGAGGCGATAGAATGATATTGGGGCCTGAGGTGCGCACCATTACACCAGCGGCGTAAGCGGCGTCTTGCACCTTCTGCACGTCTTCCTTGGCGGGTGCCGATTTCTTGGCACGGTCCGAAACCAGTTCGATGGCGCACATCAGGCCCTTGCCGCGCACGTCACCAACCTTTTCATGTTTGGCTTTCAACTTTTTCAGACCTGCCAACAATTCATCGCCACGTGCTGCTGCGTTGGTTGCAACATCAAGACGAAGGGTTTCAGTAAGACAGGCCAATGCGGCGGCAGCCCCTACGGCATGGCCGGAATAGGTATAGCCATGACCGATGGATGCAAGCGGCGACTTTGAAGTTTCAAACACCTCTGTCAGGCGCTCGTGGATCATCACGGCGCCGAAGGGATAATAGCCATTGGTGATGGCCTTGGCAGTGCAAGCCATGTCGGGCTGCACGCCCCACAGGCGCGAGCCAGACCAGGCACCTGTGCGGCCGAAGGCCGTGATCACTTCATCAGCGATAAGCAAAATGCCATGCCGATCACAGATGGAGCGCATCAGGGGCATGAAACTTTCATGGGGGACAATGACACCACCAGCCCCCAGTACGGGCTCCATGATGAATGCAGCGATGGTATCGGCGCCATTGAAGGCAATTTCGTCTTCAAAGTCGGCGGCGATGCGCTGGGCAATGACGACACCATCTGTTGTGTCATAGGGGTTCCGATAGTCCCATGGTGCTGCAAGGTGAATGCAGCCCGGCAGCAATGGCTCATAGGCACGGCGGAAGTTGGCATTGCCATTGATTGACGCGCCACCAAAATGCGTGCCGTGATAGCCCTTCTTCAACGACACGTATTTGGTGCGTTCGGGTTGACCTTTGAGTTTTTGATACTGGCGGGCGAGGCGCAGCGCTGTTTCAATAGAGTCAGACCCACCCGAGGTGTAAAAGGCCCGTGTCAAACCATCTGGCTTGAAGAATTCCGCGAGATGCCAGGATAGCTCAATCATCGGTGGATTGGTGGTGCCACGGAGCGATGAATAGTATGGCAGTTCATCAAGTTGATCGCCAATGGCTTTTTTGACGGGCTCGCAGGAATAGCCGAGGTTCACATTCCACAGGCCACCCACGGCATCAATCACCGTTTTGCCATCGAGGTCAGTGATTTCCACACCAGCTGCCGCCTTGATGATGCGCGGCGGATTTGCGCGCATGTCACCCGCATGTGCCATGGGGTGCCAAAGGTGTTTGGCATTGTTCTCGGTCAGAAAATTGGAATCACGCATGGATTTGTTCCTTGATGCCGAGGAGCGACAGGGCTTCGGCATAACTTTGGGCGGGCTGGGTGACGTCAAAATGCACTGTTGGAATATTCAACACGCGCGCGCCGTCGACATTCTTCTTTTGGTCATCGACAAACACACAGGCACTGGCAGGCAGCTTTAACTGGTCGAGGCAAAGTTGATAGGCACGCGGGTCTGGTTTGAGGATCTTGGTGTAGGTGGCATCCACGATCACGTCAAAAAGATCGATAAGGGGGAATGACTTGCGGAAGGCGACACCGTAAAACAGGTCAAGCTCATTGGACAGAATGGCCAAATTCAACCCTGCGTTTTTGGCGGCGACAATAGCGAGGCGCGCTTCTGGCCGCAACACCTGCTCAACGTCCGCCCCTCGCGCCGCCTGTACAAATTCCATCATGCTGGACCATGGACGGTTCACCAGCTTTGCAACTTCGTGGGTTCGCGTCATCCAGTAGTCGCGCTCGGAGATTTCGCCGCGCTGCATGGACTGCCATAACTGGTCTGTAGACGGATCAAATGGGCCGCGCCACTTCAAGGTGCCGGGTGCAAGACCAAGTGCGGCTTCCGTCAGATCATGGGTCTCGAACAGTGTGCGTGTCACCACACCGCCAAAGTCGAGGATCAGCGCACGATCAGCCATGCTGACCACGCGGAATTTTTCCATCTGCCACCCACTGGTCAAATATTTCAAGTGCCTTGGCTGCAAAGGCCGGGCTGTTGATGTGGGCTGCTATCTCATACAGTTGAATCGGTGGCTTAACAGCATGTCGCATGGCGTCGATAAATGACTTGAGGCTTTCAGGGTCGTGCAAGGGTTCACCCTCTTGGTCCCACTCTTCAATGCCACCACTGGGCAAGATCAGTGCAACGGGAGCAGTGGCACGTTCCAGCTTTTGGGCAATGGTACGGGCAGTTTTACGGCGTCCTTCGCTGTCTGTTGTGATCGAACCTATTAGTCGGTTGTGGGCGTGGTAGGGCCGTGCTGCGAAGTGTTCGGGCAGGGGAAGCCATGACGGCAGATCAACCATATCGACAGCTCCAGGTGCCACGATTTGCAGTATGCCGGCGCGGCCCGCGTTTTCCAGTCGATCCCAACCCGATGATGTGGCGAGCACGCCATTGTCGTGGTTGACCACCACTTGGAGACAGAAGTCCATGACCGCTGCAAATCCTCGCCCTGCGGCGACGGATTCGAAAG
>JANMEM010000062.1:0-2450 GCA_031376985.1 Hyphomicrobiales bacterium | reverse complement strand
GTAGTTAGGATCTTCGGCGGTGCGCAGGTCAGAGCGATAGACAAATTCGCCGCCTTGGTCCGGTGCCTGCAACAAGAGTGTGGTGGTGAATTCGCTGCGGTCGAAATGCCAGTTCAGGGCTTCGCCGTCACGATAGGTCATCACGTTGGCGCGGGCCAGCCAGTCCTTCATTGGGTAGAGCGCCTGCTTCTCCATGGTGGCGCCAAGGAACACAATCAGCGGTGCCCACTCATAAATATGAATGACGATGCTTTGCGGAATTTGATCGGCACAGACTGTATGGTTGATGGTTTTGGTTTTGTTCAAGGCGGGGTGGTCTTCGGCCAGACCAGGAATGGTTTTCATGAAATAGATGTTGTGTTCGCGCGTATGCGTGAAGGACAGCGTGTTGATGACGGGTTTCACTTCGGCGAGGCATTTCGCAATGGCATCGGGGCGCATCAGATCATCAAGATTGAACATGCCGTGGCGGGCAAGCTCAGCCTTGCAGCGCTCGACCAAGGCCAGCCATTGCGGCGAGCCGATCTTGTCCAGGGGGAAGCGTTCAAGATCGAGGATATCATGCATGGTTCAGTCCCTCCGCAGTGTCACACAACCACTCCCACACATTCAGCGCAAATGTGCGCAGGGCGTAGATGTGAAAACTGTTTTCAGCGATACAATGAATGGTCACGGGCGTGTGGTGAATTCCAGTCATCACGAAGTGGCCCGGCTTGAATTCTTTCGCGCTGAAATCGATGAGTACACACGCCGCCAAAACATCGCGAGCGCGTAGGCCTTCCAGCAGAATGCGTGTGCGACCTGACGACAGAGGGGTGATGTAGATGCCTTCACTTGCGGACAATGCTTCGCCCAGCACCCAAAATTGTTCTGCGCCGATACGGAGGATACTGCGGGCTTCATGTTCAACAACTGATCCTACTTTCGCCGGTAATTTTCCCAGCGCTTTTTTCAGCACCTTGTCGTCACCTGCGACTTGCGTGAGTACAAAATGTCCTGCTTCTGACAACGTCACGCCTTCGCGCTCAAAGCGTGCTGCAACTCCAAGCGGGGAACAGGCGTCAAGCATGGAGCCTCGTCCCTTCCTTGTCGATGAAATGCGGAGAGACGATTTTCAGTCGCGCCTGCTCATTCTTCAACGGGAAGGCAGCGACGATGTCTTCGCCTTCGTGTTTCAAACCGCCTTTGTACAATCCGAGAGCGATAAATTTGTTGAGTTCGGTGCTCCATGTCACAGACGTAATGTAACCACGGCCATGGCCCTTGATTTCGTCGGTTGCCGCAAAGAGTATGGCACCGCCACGCAATGTCTTGTCTGGTTCCATCAATTCCAGACCCACCAGCGACCAACGTTCCGGAGCCTGCAAGTTTTCGCGAAAACGCATTTCCTTGCCGACATAGGGTTTTTCCTTGGCCGCCATTTTCCCAAGGCCCAAGTCATCCAGCGTGTTGCGATGGTCGAGTTCAAGCCCTGCGACGTGGCCTTTTTCAATGCGCAATGACGCCAGCGCTTCAAGGCCATAGGGTTTGATGTCGAGTGGTGCCGCCACGCGCATGATGTGTTCCCACAGCGAGATGGAATAGTTCGCAGGGCAGTGCACTTCGTACGCCAGTTCGCCGGAGAAGGAGAGGCGCATCAGGCGTACCACTGTGCCGCCGAATGACAAGTCTTTCACGCCCATATAGGGCAGGCCTTCATTCGATAGGTCCGCGTCCGGGAATGCCAGCTGTAATGCTTCGCGTGACTTCGGACCGGACACCGCCATGCCGCCCCATTCGTCGGTCAAGGAGGCGACGTGCACATTGAGTTCGGTCCAATGGCATTGCAGCAGATATTCCAGCCACGACATGACTTCGCCAGCCTGTGCCGTGGTCGTGGTCATGTAGTACTGCGTGTCGGATATCCGTGAGGTAGTGCCATCGTCGAGCACCACACCATCATCGTTGAGCATCACGCCGTAGCGCGCCTTGCCCACGGGTAACTTTGCAAAACCGTTGACGTAGAGACGGTTGAGGAATTCCGCAGCGTCTGGTCCCTGCACATCAATTTTGCCAAGAGTTGAAACATCGGCGATGCCAACGCCAGTGCGGACCAATTGCATTTCCTTGATGTAAGCGGTCGCAGGGCTATCACCCGCCCAACTGTAGTACCACGCCCGTTGCCAGAAGCCCGCTTCAATGAACATACCACCATTCTGTTCGTGCCACGCATGCAATGGCGAACGTCGCGTGGGGCGGAAATGTTTGCCGACGCTGCGGCCAGCAATGGCACCTATGGTGAGCGGCGCAAAGGGCGGACGGAAAGTTGTGGTGCCTGCTTCGGGAATGGACACACCGCGCAATGCGGCCATGATTGCGAGTGCTGTGATGTTCGAGGTCTTGCCCTGATCAGTGCCCATGCCCAGCGTAGTGTAGCGTTTCAGATGCTCAACAGAAGTGTAACCTTCTTG
>JANMEM010000057.1:0-4337 GCA_031376985.1 Hyphomicrobiales bacterium | reverse complement strand
TATTCAGGATGCGCCATCGATCTGCTTTGTATCAGCCAATACCTGGGATGCTCAGGCGGCAGCCCAGTTTGGGTTTCAGGTTGCAAGGATTGCAAGGGTGCCGAAGCGTGATGATAACATGCCGGGGAAAGTGTCGCGGGTGATTTCAGGGTTGGGGGAATTGGCGGGTTGCCTTTAAGATGATTGCTCTGCATTCAAGCGCAATCCATTGACGCCCGTTACTTTTACCCGCGCGCCCACGGGCAAATCCGGTCCGTCCACATCCCACAGCGCGTCTTCGATTTTGAGTTTGCCTGAGCCGTTGATGATGGCTTTTTCCAGCACGAAGACCCGTCCTACATAGGCTCCATGCCGCAAATTCAAATGGGGTTGGTCGGTTTTCGGGGCGCGTTGGTTTTTCACCCAGTTCCATGATGCGAAGACCAGTACCCCTGCCAGCACAGCAAATAGCGCCACTTCACCTTGCCAACTTAGTGACAATGCAAAATCCGCAATGCCCGTGAGGGCGGCTGCACCTGCAAGCCACATCAGGAAAATACCTGGTGTGGTGAGTTCGCCGATCAGCAGCAAGCCCGCAACAATAAACCAGAACCAAGGCCCCGGCAGTGCAATGAACTCAGACATGGGCCACAGCCCTCCTTACATTTTTGGTCCCTTGTTGCGTTGCGTTTCGGGCGAGCCCCCACCAAAGGCTTCCTTGGCAATTTCAGCAATGCCCCCGATGGAACCAAGAATAGAAGTAGTGTCCAATGGCATCATCAGGATTTTTTGATTGGGCGACTTTGCCAATGCCTCGAGGGCTTTCACATAGTTATTGGCGACGAAGTAGTTGATGGCCTGAACGTTGCCTTTGGAAATGGCGTCACTGACCATTTGCGTGGCTTTGGCTTCAGCCTCTGCCGCACGTTCGCGGCCTTCGGCGTCGCGGAAGGCGGCTTCACGGCGGCCTTCGGCTTCAAGTACCACGGATTGCTTTTCGCCTTCGGCTTTCAGAATGGCGGCACCGCGCATACCTTCGGCTTCCAGAATGGCGGCGCGCTTGTCGCGTTCAGCCTTCATCTGACGGCCCATGGATTCCACCAAATCGCGGGGCGGGTTGATGTCCTTGATTTCGATGCGGGTCATTTTCACGCCCCAAGGCTGGGTGGCCTGATCGACCACGCCCAGAAGCCTGTGATTGATTTCATCACGCTGCGACAACAGGCTGTCCAACTCCATGGAACCCATGACTGTACGGATATTTGTCATAGTCATATTGATGACGGCGTTATGGGCGTCCTGTACTTCGTAAGCCGCCTTGGCAGCGTCCATGATTTGATAGAAGGCGACGCCGTCCACGGTGACCATGGCGTTATCGCGAGTAATCACTTCTTGCGATGGCACCTGCATGACCTGCTCCATCACGTTCTGTTTATGGCCAATGCGATCAATGAAGGGAACGATGAATCCCAGACCGGGTTGCAGGGTGCGCACATATTTGCCGAAGCGTTCAACGGTATAGTTATAACCCTGCGGCACCATGCGAATAGCGCGTAGCAGTCCGAATACCACGACCGCCGCAAGCACCAAAACGAAAACACTTAAGCCTTCAAACATCACGTCATCCTCCCGAATCAATATGGTGGAAGACTAGGCTATCCGCAAGACGATCACACCCAACCTTGAAGCTCGTTCCGGATGATGGTCTCCAACATGTTGATTGAACCTCGAGACGCGTTCAGACAGGGCACGACGGCAAAGTTCTTGCCGCCCTGTTCCTCGAAGGTTTCCTTCAGACCGATTGCAAGCTCTTCAAGTGTTTCCACGCAATCGGCTGCAAAACCCGGAGAAATGATGAGTAAATTCTTGACCCCTTGAGTTGGCAACTCTTCAACGGATTCCTGCGCATAAGGCTTCAGCCATTCAGCTTTGCCAAAGCGCGACTGGAAAACCACCTCCAGATCGTCCGGTGATAGCCGCAGCTTGTTGCGGACCAGTCGTGCGGTTTTTTGGCATTGGCAATGATAAGGATCGCCCTTGTCGAGATATTCACGGGGCAAGCCGTGGAAAGCCATGAGAATGCGATCCGGTTTCCATGTCAACTGGTCGATGTAATCTGTGAGGCTGTTGGCTATGGCGTTCACATAGGATGCTTGGGCGAAATAGGGCGGCACCACGCGAATGGTTGGTTGCCAGCGCATGGCCTTTAAACTGCGTCCGACATTGTCCACCACCGATGCAGTCGTGGACGCTGAATATTGTGGATATAGCGGCACTACGAGGATGCGGTCGCAGCCCTGTTCCTTCATCGCCTGAAGTCGTTCATAAATCGGTGGAAAGCCATAATTCATGGCCCAGTCCACGTGAACTGCTTCACCCAGTTTCTCAGCAACGGCTTCCGCCTGAGCCCGTGTTGTGGTTTTCAGAGGCGACTCGTTGCGGTCCTTATTCCAAATCTGTTCATAGGCATGGCCGCTTTTCTGTGGGCGAAATGACAGGATGATGAGGTTGAGGATGAACCACCAGAGTACGCGATTGAGCTCGATGACCCGTGGATCAGACAGAAACTCCTTGAGATAGCGGCGCATGGGCCAATAACTGGTGGCCTCGGGCGTGCCAAGGTTGACAAGAAGTACCCCAACACGTGAGGACAAAATGGTAGGGTGGCCGGGCGGCAGCAAAGGCTGCTGGATTTGAAATTGCTTGCTCATGAACAGTCCATTATTCGCTTCAACGGCATTGTCAAACCAGTGGATTTCACTCTGCAGCGGTGTTTGTTGTGGCCCCAAGCCGTTTCTCACAAAGCCAAACAGGTCGCCCGATTGATTTGAATCTTCAAATCGACCAAAATGCCGGGATGACGGCAAATTCCTTTACCACGACCACCATCCCATTCATGGCGACCAAAGCGGCTTTGCGACCCACAGGGGCGAACCTCGCTGTGTTTGGAGCACCCCATGGCACGCCCTATCGCGGCATAGACAACAAGGTTCACCAAAAATCACCCAATGCGTTCCGTCAGGCCATTTGGGGCGACGCTGCCTGGCTTGATCATTGGGATTATGATTTTGATAGTACGTTGTTGCCAAATGGTGATTTCAAAGCAGTAGATCTGGGCAACCTCAAGACCAAATCGGCTGATGGCAAAGGCAACCGTTTACTGATTGAGAAAGCCGCACGGTCTTGTATTGATGCTGGTGCGGTGCCGGTCATGTTTGGTGGTGATGACTCAACACCTATTCCGTTTCTGAATGCGTTTTCTGGCGGAAGTCCGATTACGGTTTTGCAGATTGATGCGCATATAGATTGGCGTGAAGAACGCGAGAAAGAACGCATGGGCTATTCGTCGACCATGCGCCGTGCTTCTGAAATGGAACACGTCTGGCGCATTGTGCAGGCGGGCGCCCATGGCATTGGTTCGGCACGGGAAGAAGAGGTGCAGGCAGCAAGAACCTGGGGTGCGCATATCATTCCGGCACGCCATATTTTGCAAAACGGCCTTGCCCAAGTGCTGGCACATATTGAAGCTGATTCAGACTGCGTAATCTGCCTTGACCTTGATGTGCTGGACACATCTGTCATGCCCGCCGTCGCACATCCGTCGCCGGGTGGATTGGGCTTTGGCCATGTCACGGATTTGATTGCAGGGGTTGCTGCCAAGGCGCGGATCGCCGGCTTTGCCATGGTGGAATTTGCACCTGCCAAAGATCCGCACCATGCCTATGCCTACACGGCGGCGCGCATTGCGGCTCATGTAATTGCGCATGTGGCGCGGGGTCGGTTGGGCGCTTGACAGCAAGGCCATCCCGCAGCAAAACATGTGCAGGGGTTGAGCGAGCACCCCTCAAGGCTCAGTGCCGCAGCTTCGCCTCCCAATCACATTTTATCAAGGAGGCGTGCCATGTCTGGCCCCAACTCAATTTCTGTTGATAAATTATCGAAGCTTTTTGGAACACCAAATGCGCCGTTGATCATTGATGTGCGCTTGCAAGATGATTTTGAATTGGACCCACGGTATTTGCCGACGGCAAAGCGGGTTGTGCACTCCGAGGTAACAACGGTGGTTGCCTCGTCTGCTATCGTGGTGTGTCAACGCGGGGCAAAGCTCAGTCATGGCGCAGCGGCTCTGTTGCGATTGCGTGGTGTGAATGCTGTTTCACTTGATGGTGGATTTGAAGCATGGCGCGACGCGAAACTTCCACTGGTACCTGCAACTGCTCTGAAATCACGCTGGGTGACTCGGCACCGGCCCAAGATTGATCGCATCGCCTGTCCGTGGTTGATCCGGCGGTTTGTTGAAGCGGATGCAGAATTCCTGTTCGTTCCGCCAGAACATGTCGATGGAGTTGCCGAACGTT
>JANMEM010000031.1:0-4551 GCA_031376985.1 Hyphomicrobiales bacterium | reverse complement strand
ATGACCACAATCCACGCCTATACCGGCGACCAGCCAACCCTCGACACCATGCACAAGGATCTCTACCGTGGCCGCGCCGCTGCTATGTCGATGATCCCGACATCCACCGGTGCCGCCAAGGCCATTGGCTTGGTCATTCCTGAATTGAAGGGCCGTCTCGACGGCACCTCAATCCGCGTGCCAACACCAAACGTTTCGGTCGTGGATTTCAAGTTCGTTGCCAAGCGCGCAACCACGGTTGAGGAAATCAACGCAGCCATCAAGGCTGCTGCTGACTCAGGTCCGCTGAAAGGCATCCTTGGCTACACCTTGCAGCCAAACGTCTCAATCGACTTCAACCACGATCCACATTCCTCAAACTTCCACATGGACCAGACCAAGGTGCTGGAAGGCACGTTCGTCCGCATCCTCTCGTGGTACGATAACGAATGGGGTTTCTCCAACCGCATGAGCGATACGGCAGCGCATTTCGGCACGCTGATCTAAATCGGTTCAAATCTGAAACGGAACATGGCGGGCCGCAGGGTCCGCCATTTTTATAAACGGAGCGAGGCTATGATTTCTTCCGTGGATTATTGCTGCTGTTGGTGCGCAGCAGAAAATCGCCGCGCTCGCGGATTGACGCTTTGCGATCAGTCAACAAGGTATTGGCGAGCAGGTCCACATCCCGAAACGACTTGCGATGCAGAATTAGGCCATCCGCAGCCATGCGGCGCACAAAGACAGATTTGTCTTCAAGTGCTGATCGGATGAGTGAAGGCAAATTCCTGTATTTTGGAATGGGCCGAAGCTCTGCATTGCGAACAAGCTTATATTTGCCATAGATTTTGTCGGTGATCACTGTGTGAGCATCGAGCGGGATTTCCGCATAGCCATCCTGCAAAACCCGTAAGGCCAAGCGCCGAATTGCTGGATTCCTGGAACGCCGGGCAAGTTCCGGCAAATGGGAGTCCAAGATATCGAAGCGCAAACAGGCCTTCATCACTGCCGTGCGGCAATCATCTGTTCCGGCGGTGAAGCGCCGGACAATTTCGCCTTGCACATCTGTGCGCTGTAACAATGAAGCCACTTGGCCAAACGCTACTGGAGACATTTTCGCCCAGTTTCCAATGCGGTGAAATAGAAACAATGCAGTTTCTGTTGCTACCTCTGCGGACACGTGCTTCAGCACCTGTAACAACCGCTGCTCAGCGGCTATTTTGACCTGTGGCACCCAATCATTGGTTCGCCAAAACAACGCCGCCAGAAAAAACGATGATGGCGGCTCGACAGGCAAAAGCATCAATGCCGCCTCGCGGCAATATCCGTTGTTATGGAAGAGCCAAATCCAAGCCACCCGGGGATAACGGGATAGCAACTCAATTTCAACCGCCGACGAATGTTCTAAAAGGCTACGGACATGGCCACGCATGAACGCTTCAAAGCGCGTCACTTCTATCGGTGCAAGACTGGATAATTTCGGCAAGAGCTGTACCAGCGCAGCATTGGGATCAATGGCATTGTGCATGCACAACATCACAGCCTGCAAATCTGGCCGCAGTTCTTCGCAAAATTTTTGTGTCAACATTTGCTTCACAGGAATTAAGTAAATCGCAGACGGCATCTTTGCACAAGAGAACAAAATTGATTCTTGCGCAGGGTGTTTTATTTTTTAAGACTTGGGCCTATAGAACAGTCATGAAATCCCGCCCCCTCCTGATCTCCCCTTCCATCCTCGCCGCCGACTTCTCAAAACTCGGTGCTGAAATCCACGCTATCGAACAGGGTGGTGCTGACTGGGTTCACATCGACGTCATGGACGGGCATTTTGTACCGAATATTTCCTTCGGCGCACCTATCATGCAATCCATCCGTCCGCACACCAAAATGCTGTTTGACGTGCATCTGATGATCGCCCCCGTGGATCGTTACCTGCAACAATTCGCTGATGCCGGGGCTGACCTGATCACGGTTCATGCCGAGGCAGGCCCGCATCTGCATCGCTCGGTCCAGATCGTAAAATCCCTCGGAAAAAAAATCGGCGTATCACTGAACCCGGCCACGCCACTCAATGTGCTGGACCACATCATCGACGAACTCGACCTGATCCTTATCATGACGGTGAACCCCGGCTTCGGCGGCCAAAGTTTCATTCCATCAATGCTTGAGAAAATTCGTCAGACCAAGGCCATGATCGGCCACCGCAACATTGATCTGGAAGTCGATGGTGGCATAACCGTGCAAACCGCAGGTGCAGCCGTTCAGGCCGGTGCAAATGTTCTGGTTGCAGGTTCAGCAATTTTCAAAGGCAACCACGCGGAGCAGATCAAGGCCATCCGCAACGCCTGCGCAATCACCGCCTGATCAGAGTGCGGCCATGACGTGCGGCATCACTTCCACGCTGCCACGATAGATCATGTCACCCGCCACATAGAGAATGATGGCCAGACCAACATAGGCAATCCAGCGGTGATTGTTGAGCAGCCGCGCAATAAACGAAGCTGCAAGCCCCATCAGCGCGATTGACAGCACAAGCCCGATAACCAGTACTGTCGGGTGCTCATGGGCTGCCCCCGCAACTGCCAGCACATTGTCGAGTGACATCGACACATCGGCAATCACAATCTGCCAGGCGGCTTGCGCGAAGGTCTTGCGCGGCGCACCGGAGGCAACACCGCCATCCTTGTCCAAATCCTCGTCAGCAAGTACTTCTGCGGCATCATGATTGCCGCTGCGCAGCTCGCTCCACATTTTCCAGCAGACCCACAGCAGCAGCACGCCACCGACCAACAGCAATCCGGGAACTTGCAAAAGCTGTGTGGTCATCAACGCAAAAACGATACGCAAGACCGTGGCGGCAATAATGCCAACCAGAATGGCCTTGTTGCGCATGTCTTTCGGCAGTCCCGCTGCCGCAAGCCCAATGACGATTGCATTGTCGCCCGCAAGCACAAGATCAATCATGATGACCTGCCCGAGGGCAATCAGGGCTTCACTGCTCATCAGGCTTTCAAACAAAATCTGGCTTCCGGCGTAATTTCATGAACCCGTCACATAGTGTGATGAAGCGACCGAAACAAG
Organism: Hyphomicrobiales bacterium; assembly: GCA_031376985.1. GTDB lineage: Bacteria > Pseudomonadota > Alphaproteobacteria > Rhizobiales > Aestuariivirgaceae > Aestuariivirga. The sequence goes on along the minus strand of JANMEM010000031.1, from coordinate 1,491 downwards.
CATTCACTTGGCGCGCAGCAACGCCTCGGTCTCGGTCCGCATCGGCATCGAAGGGGCAGTTCCGGGGCGCGTCACTGAAATGCCAGCCGTGGCACTGCCAAACCGCGCCGCCACTTCCGGGCTGTCGCCACGCGCCAAAGCCGCCGCAAAGCCGCCATTAAACGCATCTCCAGCACCAGTTGTATCAACCACTTTTCCGGCACTGAAAATCGGAATGTGCAACGATGCTTGGCGCGTATGCAGCAAAGAACCATTGCCCCCCAATGTGATCAAAACCGCGCCAACACCTTTTCCGAGTAATACATCAGCAGCTTTCCGCGCAGAAGCAATGTCCGTCACTTCAATGCCCGTCAGCATTGACGCTTCGCTCTCATTCGGCGTCACGTAATCGCAGAGCTTGTAAATCGCATCATCGAGCGGTGCAGCTGGTGCCGGGTTGAAAATAGTCGTCACACCCGCCGCCCGCGCAATTTCAAGTCCGCGCAAGGCTGCAGGAATGGGCTGCTCCAGCTGCGTCATGAACACGGCAGCGCTTTCGATGGCATCACGGTTGTGTTCAACGTCGGAAACACTGATGGTGCCTGCCGCCCCCGCCACCACGATAATGGCATTGGCACCCGTGCCATCCTGTACGAAAATATAGGCAGCCCCCGTGGAATTGTCGGTTACCTGTTCGGCGCGAACGGTCACACCTTCCTTGGCGTACATCGCCAAGGCCCGGTCGCCAAAATCATCCTTGCCCAGCTTGGTGATGAAGGTCACATCAACACCTGCGCGCGCCGCTGCAACGGTCTGGTTTGAGCCCTTGCCACCCGGCCCCATGGCGAAAGAGGTTCCGAGAATTGTTTCGCCCATCACTGGCTGCCGTGCCGCGCGAAAGGCAAGGTCAGCCACATAGATGCCAAGAATGGCAACGCCGGACTTCTTCATGAATTACGCTCCGAGTTTCGCGTCTGGCGGCACCACACCCATCTTGAACTTGAAGCAGCCATAGAACCGCCGCTCCCGTGTCTGCACCACGCAATAGGCGCGCTTCGCATGTTCATAAAACGCAAAGCGTTCGATGGAACCCATGGGCCAGCTTTTACCCTCAGCCCGGTCTACTTCGGCTTGCACCTCTTTTGCCACGTCCAGAACTTCCGTGGGATTGCCCATCACTTCCATGCGGGCCGCCGCTTCGCCCATGCTCACAGCAGGGTCCAGCGGGAAAAGGGAAAGCAAGGCGCGAACCGTTGTCGGCGCGTCTGCGTCGATGCGCAGCAACTGCCCATAGGACGTTTCCCGCGCCACTGACTCCGCCGGAAAATTCGAGTCACACACAATCAAATCATCGCCATGCCCCATCGAGGCCAGGGCGTGCAGCACGTCAGCATTCAGCAGCGGGTCGAGATGTTTCAGCATGGTGTCCTCATTTGGTTTTGATGCGAAGTGATTTTGGCATTTTGCTGCGCGGAAGAATAGCACCCGGATGTTGAATGACGGCATTGGCCA
>JANMEM010000567.1:0-3811 GCA_031376985.1 Hyphomicrobiales bacterium | reverse complement strand
ACGACAACTTTTTTGCCCTTGTATTTATCCGGCCCCGGATGCTGCGACGAGTGGTGTTGCTCACCTTTGAACGTGGAAGCACCCTTGAATTTCGGCACATTGGCAACGGCAGAAAGCCCGGTGGCCAAAATCAACTGTGTGGGCTTCAGGGTGACAGGTTTGCCCTTGCGCACTACTTTCACCACCCAGTGCTTTTTCTTTTCATCAAATTTCGCCGACTTGCACACCGTCTCTGTCCAGTAATTCAGCTCCATGACCTTGGTGTACATTTCCAGCCAATCGCCCAACTTGTCCTTCGGCGCAAAAATCGGCCAGTCATCCGGGAATGGCAAATAGGGCATGTGGTCATACCAGACCGGATCATGCAGGCAGAGCGACTTGTATCGCTTGCGCCAGCTATCTCCCGGCTTCTTGTTCTTCTCGACGATGATGGTGGGAACACCCAGCCGCCGGAGCCGTGCGCCCAGTCCAATGCCACCCTGCCCGCCACCCACAATGAGGCAATAAGGTTGGGTCTTGTAGCCGAATTCCTTCTCTTCCTGCTCGCGCTTTTCCAGCCAGGTCGTGCGGTCCTTGAAGGCCCCATGTACAACGCCCTTGCTGCGCGATGGACCCTTCTTCTCTTCGTGGCCTTTGAGTTCCAACATGGTCGTCAGCAAAGTCCAGGCCTTGCCGTGTTTCAATTTCAGATAGCCTTTGCCCCGTGCCACATCGTTTTCAAACAGCAACCACGCTTCGGTCATGGCCTCATCACCTGTGGCTTCTCCATCGACGCGCCACGTGGTCTTACCCACGTGCGGCAGCGTGGCTTTCAGCATGTCGCCGATCTCGTGCTTGCCTTCCGCCGTTTTGTTGTTCCAGGTAAAGAAAATCAGGTCACGCCAAAAGCATTCCGCATCGTCAAACATCCCAACGGCTGCCGCAACATCCTGCATGTTGATCGCCTTCTCGAAAGCCGAGACCCAGGTTGTCGCCCGTTCAGTCGCAGTGCCCATGCCATTCTCCCATTCTGATACAGAGTGATGCTGGCATGAATTTTTCGAACTGAATAGCACGAGCTTGTGTGCGACTGCGAAGGGCGCTACGAAAACGCAATGCTCCCCATCACATCCCTGCAAAATCCGCATATCAAACTGATCCGCTCCCTCGACGACAAGAAATATCGCCGGGAACATGGACTGTTTGTGAGCGAGGGCATGGCAATGCTTGAGCGTTCGCTCAATCTGGGCTGGAAACCCGAGCTGTTTGTCTCAACCAAACCGAATCGATTGTGGGACGACGTTTCACCTTTCGTCGTCTCCGAAAAAATCATGGCCGAAATCTCGGCCCAGAATAATCCCCATGAGGTGTTGGCCACCTTCAAGCAACGCTGGCAAACGCGCCCCGGCAAAGACGGCTTATGGCTGGCACTGGAAGACATCCGAGACGCCGGCAATTTGGGCACCATCATCCGTACCGCTGATGCCGCAGGAGCAGCGGGCATCATCCTGGTGGGCGACTGCTGCGACCCCTACGCACCGGAATGCGTACGCGCCACGACAGGATCAATCTTCGCAGTGCCACTGGTCAAAATGCCAACGGCGCAGTTTGTGGAATTTCTGGGTGGTTGGCAGGGCGAGAGTGTGGGGACAAGTATGGGGGCTAAAGTTAGCTACCGCCGAACCTACAAGTCCCCGATACTGGTCGTCATGGGATCAGAGTCACGCGGCCTCACTTCGCCCGTATCACAAGCCTGCAAAAGCCTTGTCAGCATTCCCATGCGCGAAGGAGTGGAGAGCTTGAATGTAGCGACAGCCACGGCGTTGATGCTGTTTGAGGTTGGCCGCTGACGCATTGAAAACAGCATCAAATGATGCTATATTTGATGCGAAGGAGACAAGATATGCGTACGACAGTTACGTTAGATGACAAGCTTGTGGCAGATGCCATGGAATACACGGGCATTTCTGAAAAATCTGCTTTGTTGAACGCTGCGCTCAAGTCGATCATAGCGCGAGAAGCTGGTTACAGACTTGCTGCACTTGGCGGTTCTGATCCGGGCGCTACAGCAGGACCGCGCAAGCGTCCCTGGCTGGAATGATCCTCGTCGACTCTTCAATTTGGATTGATCATATTCGTCATGAGGAGCCGACACTTTCGGCCTTGCTGCGGAATGAACAGGCTTTCATGCACCCCTTCGTCATCGGGGAAGTTGCCTTGGGCAACATCAAGAACCGTAGCAACACTCTGCTTACAATGACACAATTACCAACGGTCCCTGTTGCACGCGATTTTGAGGTCATTGCCCTCATAGAGCGCCACAAAATCTTTGGGTCTGGCCTTGGCTATGTGGACTGTCATCTGCTTGCGTCGGCGTTGATGACAGGCAAGATCATCTGGAGTCGAGACAAGCGGTTGGCGCAGGTCGCACGCATTTTGGGAGTTTCTGGTGAAATTAGTTAGCCAGCTCTGCAAAAACTGCGCCTTGCCTCTATTGCCGTTACCCCCGACAACACGCTCAATTTAGAGGAGTCGTCCCCATCATGAAATCCCATGCCCGTGTCGTTGTTGTTGGAGGCGGAGTCATGGGGGTTGGGTTGTTGTATCATCTGGCGCTTGAGGGTTGGTCTGACGTCGTCCTCATCGAAAAGGGCGAACTCACCTCGGGCTCCACCTGGCATGCGGCGGGGCAGTGTCCGCATTTCAATGGCTCCCTCAACATGACGAAAGTGCATGTTTATGGTACTGAGCTTTACCCCCAACTTGAAAAACTGACCGGGCAAGCCGTGTCTTGGCATGGTTGTGGCGGATTGCGTTTGGCCACTACCGTTGAAGAGGTGAACTGGCTCAAATACGTCTATGGCATTTCGAAACTCGGCGGATATGAGGCTGAAATCATTGGCCCGTCAGAGATCAAGCAATACCATCCCTATCTCGAAACATTCGGCGTCAAAGCTGCCTTCCGCACCATAAACGACGGTCATGTGGCCCCAGCTGACATAACCAACGCCATGGCTGCGGGTGCCCGGCAATTGGGCGCAGAAATCTATCGCCGCACCCGCGTCATGGACATCAAACTGCTGCCAAACGGTGAATGGCGGGTGTTCACCGAGAATGGCAACATTGACTGCCAACATGTTGTAAACGCTGCGGGTTCCTATTGCGACGTGGTGGCAGGCTGGACCGGGCATATCGCCCCCATCGCCAATATGCTGCACCAATATGTCATCACTGAACCGTTGCAGGAACTGAAAGACCTAGGCCACGAATTGCCCGTGGTCCGCGATCCCTATTCCCACGCCTACCTACGCGAGGAAACCAACGGCGTGCTGGTGGGCCCCTATGAAACGGCCACAGCCCATGTGTGCTGGGACGGACAACCGCCGCGCTGGGACTATGAAAGTGAACTGGAGCAAAATGAACTGGACCGCATCATGCCCTGGCTCGAAAAAGCCACGGAACGTTTGCCGCTGTTTGGCCAGGCAGGCGTCAAGTCCATCATATCCGGTGCCATTACCCATACTCCTGACGGCGTCTATCTGTCAGGCCCGGCCCATGGTGCAAAAAACTACTGGATGCATTGCGGGGCCTCCATCGGCATCTGCCAAGGCGGTGGGGCTGGCAAATATCTGGCGCAGTGGATGGTGCATGGCCAGGCCGACATCAACATGAGAGAGTTTGACCCACGCCGTTTTGGTGGCTGGACCTCGAAATCCTTCACCGACGAAGTGGCCATCGCCGATTATCACCACATGTATTATTGCTACAAACCCGGGGAACAACATCAAGTCGGACGCGAGTTGCGCAAGTCATCGCTCTACGACACGCTGAA
>JANMEM010000566.1:0-1943 GCA_031376985.1 Hyphomicrobiales bacterium | reverse complement strand
CGGTCAATCTCCTGCTGCAACGCCGCATGATAGGGCGCGTGATAGATCGCCAAACGACTTGCAACATCATCAACATCAGGTGACTTCAGCCAAATATATTTGCCATCAAAATCAGTATGCGGCACAAGATCAGTCGTGTTCTGTCCGGGATAAAGACTCGTGCCGGCAGGGTCGCGGTTGGCGTCAATCACATAGCGGTGGAACACGGCCCTCACGGTTGTGACGTCGTCAAGCAAGCCATCATATAGTCTGTGAATGTGCCAATCCGTATCAGCCAGCAATTTTCCATTGGGGTTGAGGCACTTCTCAACGTCTGCCGGTACGGCGGTACCCGTATGCGGGAACGCCAGGATCAGCGGCGAGTGGCCTTGGCCGCATTCAAAGACTTGCATGTTCAGTTGACCAGCACTGGAAGAATACCAGTCGATACTGAAGCAACCAGACCGCCATTGGCAATCAAAGCGCTGGCTTTTTCCAGATCAGGTGCGAGGTAACGATCAACCTCAATTGTGGGCGAAACAGCCCGCACTGCCGTCATGGCCTTTTGCAATTCGGGGCTCGTGATCAATGGTGCCCGAAACTCAATACCTTGCACCGCAGTCAATGCTTCAATGCCAATAATGCCAAACAAGTTGTCCGTCATCTGCAACAGGCGCCGCGCACCGTGGCAAGCCATGGAAACATGATCTTCCTGATTGGCTGACGTTGGCGTTGAATCAACCGACGCCGGAAAAGCCATCTGCTTGTTCTCCGACATCAAGGCGGCAGAGGTGACTTCGGCAATCATCAAACCGGAATTCAAACCCGGTGTCTTCGCCAGAAACGGTGGCAGTCCAAAGGACAAAGCCGGATCAACCAGCAGCGCGATGCGGCGCTGGGCAATGGCACCGATTTCACAAACAGCAATTGCAATCTGGTCTGCCGCAAAGGCCACAGGCTCAGCATGGAAATTGCCGCCGGATACAATGGTTTCATCCGACAACACCAGCGGGTTATCCGTCACCGCATTGGCCTCAATTTCAAGCGTATGGGCCACATGGCGCAACATGTCGAGGCACGCTCCATCGACCTGTGGTTGGCAGCGGATGCAGTAGGGGTCTTGCACACGGCTGTCACCTTCCATGTGACTGTCACGGATCACCGAACCTGCGAGCAATCCACGCAAAGCCGAAGCCGCATCAATCTGTCCTTTGTGTCCCCGCAAGGTGTGAATGTCGGGGTGGAATGGAGCCGAGGAGCCCATGGCTGCATCGGTTGACAATGCTCCGGTGACCAAAGCAGATTGCGCAGCGCGGTGCGCCCGAAACAAACCAGCCAAAGCCAAGGCCGTTGAGACCTGTGTGCCATTGATGAGCGCCAAACCTTCCTTCGCCGCCAGCACGACTGGAGCGAGTCCCGCCTCAGCCAATGCCTTGGCACCACTCATGCGCCGTCCACCAAAGTGAGCCTCGCCCTCCCCCATCAACACCGCGGCAAAATGTGCAAGCGGTGCCAAATCGCCCGACGCTCCCACGGAACCTTTTTCAGGGATCACGGGGATCACGTCCTTCTGCAGCAATCCCTCGATCAATCGCACAACATCAAGCCGCACTCCTGATGCACCGCGCCCAAGCGAGATCAACTTCAACGACATGATCAGCCGCACGATGTTTTCGGCCAAAGGTTGGCCGATGCCGCAACAATGGGACAGGATAAGATTGCGTTGCAGCGTCGCCACATCAGCAGTGTCAATACGGATAGAAGCGAGTTTGCCAAAACCCGTATTGATGCCATAAACAGGGGCATTCCCCTGCACCACCCGGTCCACAATTGCAGCAGCCTTCGCAATGGCCGCATCACAATTTGAATCGAGCCTTGCAACGTCGCCCGCCCAATAAATCTGTTCCAGCGTTGTGAGAGAAACTGAACCGGGCTGCAGGATAAGTGTCATATGTTTGAAACCT
>JANMEM010000562.1:0-2017 GCA_031376985.1 Hyphomicrobiales bacterium | reverse complement strand
GTGCTTTATCTGCATGAGTTGAAAGCCCGCCTTGACCAGATGCTGGAACGTGAAGGCCGCGCACACTTGGCGCAGGCCAGTTTCAAATTCCTGCCCACCCGCGTGGCGCTCGACCTTGGGGGTTGGGGTGAAGAAGATGTCTTCGCCCACTGATCTGGCACACACAGCAAGACGGGCAAAGTCGCGCTCCAGTCTGTCTGGAACGTTCGGCCTCGTCGCACTTGTGGGGGCCATTGGCATTCTGGGACTGTTTGTCTGGCAGGCCGGTGTATTGGCACCGCCCGCCCCGCAAGAGATCAAAACCAATGACGTTGTTGAGAAGCCCGAACAGATAACCTCGCAAAACGCTTCAATTTCCGGCAGGGACAAGGACAATCTGCCCTTTGAAATTCATGCCAAATCCGGTGAGCAAGACAAGGAATTGGCCCATATCGTGCACATGCAAACTGTCACCAGCGTGTTCGAACGCCCGACGGGGTCGAAGCTGGATGTCAGCTCTGACATCGGCCGTTATGATCGCAAGACCAAAGGGCTTGAACTTGCAGGCAATGTTGTTTTCAGCGAAGCAACGAAATTCCGGGCGGTGATGCAAAAAGCATCTATCGATACTGAAAACCAAAGTCTTGCCTCACAATCGCCCGTGAAGGTTGACATGCAGGGCACCTTGATTGAGGCTGACAGCCTGACGGTGACAGCGGGCGGCACACGGCTTTTGTTCAAGGGCGGGGTGAAGGCGCATTTTGAAATGAAGAAGAACTCTACGGGAGACGGCGGATGAAAATACGGATTGCAATGCTTGTCGCAGGCACAGTTTTGGCCTTGATGCCACAGGCCAAAGCCCAAACCGCAACCAGCAACGGGGCGGTTGATATCGAAGCGTCCGAAATGGAAATTCTCGAAACCGACAAGCGCGCCATATTCCGGGGTGACGTGGTGGCCAAGCGACCCTCAGACACCATACGCTGTGCCGAAATGGTGGTCTATTACGTTGACGTGAAACAGGCCGATGGCACCTCCAACACCGAGGTGGACAAGTTGGATTGCAAATCGGCCGTCACCATCACCACCACGACGCAAACCATCACAGGCGATCTCGCGGTGTTTCAACTCCGGCAAAATCTTCTCGACGTCACAGGCAATGTGAAAGTGGTGCAGGGCAAAACCGTGATACGTGGACCTCACCTCACCGTTGATCTCAAGACCAAGCGCACCAAAATGACAGGTGGCCGGGTCAAGGGCCAGTTCGTACCCAAGTGAAATCGCTTCGTAAAACCACTCTTCATTCAAATTTAACGTAAATGGTTCCTAATCACATGGCGTCTCCGTCAAGGACACCGGTTCGTCCGGCCCCCATGGCAGCGCGGGTTTCAAAAAGCCCGCAAACCCTGAGGTCAGAACCGGCAGGTGACGGGCTTGAAGCCGTGATGCTTGCCAAAAGCTATCGGAAAAGGCCCGTTGTCCGCGAAGTGTCCGTGACGGTCAGGCGTGGTGAGGCCGTAGGCCTGCTGGGTCCCAATGGGGCCGGTAAAACGACTGTGTTCTATATGATCACGGGTCTGATTGCCGCCGATCAGGGCACCATCAGTCTGGATGGCGTGGATATCACACACCTGCCCATGTATCAGCGGGCGCGTTTGGGTATTGGATATCTGCCCCAGGAAAGTTCAGTGTTCCGGGGTCTCACGGTTGAGGAAAATCTGCGTTCGGTTCTCGAGCTACACCAGCCCGACAAGACCGCCCGCGAGCGTCAGTTGCGTGAGTTGTATGATGAGTTTTCAATCTCCCATATCCGGCATTCGCCGGCTGTTGCACTCTCTGGCGGAGAACGTCGGCGTGTGGAAATCGCCCGCGCCCTTGCCACCAATCCCCAGTTCATGCTCCTCGACGAGCCCTTCGCCGGAATTGACCCGATTGCAATCGGTGATATTCGCAAGCTGGTGCGTCAGCTCACCGCTCGGGGCATCGGGGTGCTTATTACAGATCACAATGTACGAGAAACCCTCGGACTCATTGACCG
>JANMEM010000545.1:0-8110 GCA_031376985.1 Hyphomicrobiales bacterium | reverse complement strand
CGGCCACATTCCGGCTTAAAGATTTTTCATGACAGTATCTTTTCTGCCACGGGACGGCTCATCTTGTGGAAAGTTCTCCATGGCCTTGCTTCGTGCCTTGTTGTGTTGTGTTGGTGTTGCTTCGGGGTTTGTTGTTTCGGTCGCTGTGGCCCAACCGCATTTGATTGATATAAACCAGAAAACAGTCACGCTGCTGTCTGGTGAACCCGGATGGTTTAGTGAAACCTTGGCAATTGTCAGCGCATTGGACCACGAGCAGGGCTTGCGTGTTTTGCCCGTACTGGGTTCGGGGTGCATCGAAGCGGCAGCGGATGTTTTACAGCTCACGCAAATTGATATTGCCTTGCTCAGCAGTGATTGCGTCGACTATGCCGAGCAGCAAGGCTTGTTGCCAAAAGCGTCACAAAAGCTGGCTTATATCGCGCGGGTCAAGTCCTTGCCGCTGTTGATTGTGACACGCGCCGACGTTCCTAACCTCACGGCACTTGCAGGCAAGCGCATTGTCACGGGGGCTGCAAACAGCGCCGGTTTTGCATCAGGTGAAATTTTGCTGGGCGGTCTGGGGCTTCCTTTTATTCGTGTTCCAAAAAGTGGTGCCGAAGGCATTGCCTTGCTGAAATCCGGCGAGGCTGATGCTGTTTTGCTGGAAGGACTGGACGCGCTTGATGGCACGCTGGACCCGCAGCGTTTTCACGTGCTGGGTCTGACCACGACGCAAAGCTCCACAACGTCTCATGTGCCCGCTCTCATTGATGCTGCTGAATTGAAGGGCTTGCTGCCTGCTGGTGGAACTCTTGAAACCGTGTCGACAGCGCTGGTTTTGGCGGTGTTCAACTGGCCGGAAAAATCAGCCAAGGCGGCGAAGATCAAATTGTTTTCAGCCGCCTATTTCGCCCAACAGGCGCTGGGTGAAGATGCGGCGCAACTTTCAGCGTCAGTGCCCGGATGGCAACGACATTCCCTTTCAGAAAATGCGCTTGAAGCGCTCACCACGCGCCTTCCTGAACAACCCGCCACATTCCAACAAGGAGATGGTCAATGACACAGCCACACGAGAACATGATTCCACAGGACGATTTCGAAACGGAAAATCAAGTGCTTGACGAGGCAACACCAAGTTGGTTTTCACGCACCTATGGCGATGAGGATCTGGCAGGTCGCTACCGTGATAATCGCGATGCGCAGCCCGTCATTCCAAACCCGATAGTGACCGAGAATACGGCAGCCTATGAGGCTTATCGACAGCGGCTGGAGCATCGTTTTGCTTCAGCCCAACATTTGGCTGACCCGGCTTTCATGGCCCAAAACAATCAGCCACCTGCATTTCCGCAACGGCCGCAATACAGCCATGGCATGACCGAGAAGAAGCCAATCAGGCGGCAGGTGTCCAGCTTCAAACCGGCGACCCTTGCCATTTTGACTCTCACTGCCTGTGCAGTGGGTGGCGGTGCAGGCTACATTGGGGCAAACCCTGACATTGTGACGCGCGGAGTGGCGCTGGCCAGCACCATATGGTTCAAACCCGTTGAAACAGTTTCGGAAACCGTCATTACCAAGAAGCCTGTGCATGTCGCAAGGCTTGCGGTAAAGGATGCAGCGGGTGCCATCAATTCACCGATCCCGCTCGACATTGCAGCCTTGCCGGCAGACGCAGGAACACCTGTGGCTTTACGCATTTCGGGCCTGCCGCCCTCAGCTTATCTCACCAAAGGTGTTGAGGTGGCGAAGGGCGAGTGGATGTTGAAGGCGGCTGACTTTGCCAACACGGAACTGATTGTTCCGCACACGGACGTTTCTGAAATCGCGCTGCAGGTGGCAGCGCTTGACGAGAAGACGGGTGCACAGGCAGCGCCACCCCAAAACCTGAATGTTGCCATTGATACCAGCGTAGTGCCTTTGCCCGGCGTGCCGCAGCCAAAGGTCGATGGACCAAAGATTGTTCCGGCTTCAGCCACACCAGATCAAGGGTTCAACAAGCAGGAACTGCCACTCGCCATTCCGGCTCCTCTGGAAAGCAGCAACCCTGAAGCGCAAACCCTGATTTCCAAAGGTGACACGCTTTTGAAGACTGGTGACATTCTGGCGGCGCGCCAATTTTACTTGCGGGCATTTGGATTGAAAGCAACTTCCGCGGCTTTTGGTGTGGGGCAAACGTTTGATCCTGCTGTATATACCAAATTCAAAATCAAAGGCTTGTCTGCTGATCCGCAACAGGCAGCGGAATGGTATGGCAAGGCAGCAGCTGAGGGCCATGAATTGGCTGCAACAGCACTTGCAGGACTGCCTGCACAACCCTGATGTGACGGCGCGCACTCTCGACCTTTCACCTGCAATCAGGCATGAGTTGGCTTTGATTGCACGAGGGTGAACATGCGCGCTGCCGACCAGATTGTCCGAACATTGGAGGCCCATGGCGTGGCCCGCGTTTATTGCGTGCCGGGGGAAAGCTATCTTGCGCTGCTTGATGCGTTACATGACAGCGTCATTCAGGTGATCGTTTGCCGCCATGAAGGCGGTGCAGGATTTATGGCCTGTGCGGAAGCCAAGCTGACGGGGAAGCCTGCGGTATTCATGGCCAGCCGTGGTCCCGGTGCAACCAATGCGTCGATCGCTGTTCACATGGCCGATCAGGATGCGCTTCCGGTTATCCTGATGCTGGGCCAGGTGGCGCGGGAGGAACGCACACGCGGTGTTTTCCAAGAGGTGGATTACACGGCGTTCTTTGGCAGCATGGCCAAAGGTGTTTATGAAATCAGCGAGGGTACGCGGGCACGGGAAATGCTTTCACGCGGTTTGTTGCAGGCACAGACGGGTGTTCCGGGGCCCGTGGTGTTTTCCCTGCCGGAAGACATGTTGCGGGATGAGGTGGCTGATGATGCGCCACTCGTGTTTCCCCAGCCGGCACTTGGTCATTCCGCCGCCGATGTGGCGCGCATTCAACACATTATTGATCAGGCCCAACGACCGATTGTTATTGCCGGGGCATCGCTGCGGACGCCTGACGGAAAACTGGCCCTGCAACGTTTCGCTGAAGCCCAACGCATTCCCGTTGCTGTGACATGGAAAAATCAGGACGTGTTTGACAATAGCTCGCCGCTTTACGCAGGGCATTTGGGTTTTGGCAGTCCGCAAAATTATCAGAACTTGCTGGCTGAAGCCGATGTCATTCTGGCGTTTGGAACCAGACTGGGCGATGTTGCGAGTTTGCACCACACGTTCCCTGCGGCACCGGAACCTTCACAAATCGTGGTGCAGGTTTATGTTGATGCAAAGCCTTTGGGCCGCGTTTCGCGCGTGGATTTGCCATTGGTGGCCAACCCCGCTGCGGTGTTGGCAGATTTGGCGCAAAGCGCCCGGGTGGTCAACACATCGCGGGAGGCCTGGGTGTCAAAACTCAATGGCTTCATTCGCGAGTTTCAGACTTTCACATCGCGTGATCCTGTCGATGGAGTAGATTTTGGTGAAGTGATCATGGCGCTGTCTAAACTGGCACCTGCTGACTGCACCCTCACAACCGACGCCGGAAACATGTCCACATGGGTGCACCGACACTGGGTGATGACGCCAAAGAACATGCTGATCGGTGGCATTGTAGGTGCCATGGGTCTTGGCGTTCCGGCAGCTGTGGCGGCGTCACTGGTGCAACCACAACGCATGGCGATTTGCATTGTGGGTGACGGCGGTGTGTTGATGACGGGGAATGAGATTGCAACCGCCGTTGCCTATGGCGCGACACCGAAGATCGTGATTTCAGACAACGGGATATATGGAACCATCCGCACCCATCAGGAGCGGGAATATCCTGGCAGGGTTTCAGGGACAATGTTGGCCAATCCGGATTTTACGGCCTGGGCCAACAGTTTTGGCGTGGTGGCCTATAAATTGTCGCGGGGTGACGATGTTGAGGCGACGGTACGTGCGTTTCTGGCTGAGACGGGTGCAGCTGTGCTGCATGTGAGAAGCAGCAGGGTTTCATTGTCGGCGTTTGGGGTTTTGAAAGAGGTGTGAGTGTGGACGCCGTCAGCTCCCTGCCCGACCAAACAGTGCGGCGTAGAGTTTCTTGTCGCGGCCATAGACATCTGTCCTGAATTCGATGCCATTGTCAGATGCAAAAGCTGTTGCATAGACAATGTGAATTGGGATTTTGCGGGGTAGAACAACCTTGGTTGTCTGGCCGGCAGCCCAGATTGCGTCGATTTGCGCGGGACTCATGTTGTTCTTTTCGCCGAGCAACTTATACGCCAAACCAATCGGGTCTGACAGTCGGATGCAGCCATGGCTGAACGCGCGGGTGCTGTTGGCAAACTTGTCTTTGGCAGGCGTGTCATGCAAATAAATATTGTGTGGATTGGGCAGCATGAACTTTACTTTTCCAAGTGCATTTTTTGGGCCTGGCTTCTGTCGGAAGGTAAAGGGGAACGCCCCGGAGCCATAGCCACTCCAGTTGGTGTTGCCCCAACCTGACAGCTTGCCATTGGCAAATACTTCAAACTCTTCGGCGTAGTGATAGGGATCAGATTTCAGCTTGGGAAGCATTTCCTTGGTGGCAATTGTATAGGGCACCGTCCAAGTCGGGTTCAGTTCGACATATTCCAGTTCATCGGAAAACTCTGGCGTCTGTGTGGCCACAGCACCCACCACAACATTCATGCGGTCCACTTCGTGGCCCACTTTCACCCATTGCAATTCGTAAGCTGCAATGTTCACCATGAAATGCTCATCGCCCAATACATCCGGCATCCAGCGCCAGCGTTCCATGTTGATTATGATCTGCTTGCGGCGTTCTTCCGGCGGGGTGTTCATGGCTACAACAGTTTGCTTTCCGAACAGGCCTTTGGCTTCCAGACCATGGCGTAGCTGGAATTTTTTGACTGCGGCTGCAAGTGTGGGATCGTAGCTCGCCGAGCCACTGTCCGGACCCGTATAGTCTCCGGTCAGTGACAAGAGCTCACGCACCTTTGGTACCCGCGCATCACTTTGCCCGGGCTTCAACACTGAACCTTGTGCAATTACGGGCCAGTCAATGCCTTCTTCAATCGCAGTGGTATAGGCTTTCAGCATGCGTTTCAAACCCTGATAGTGACGGTTCTTGGGTTCAAAGGCTGCCAAAAATTTGCTGGGGTCGCGTTGCTTTTTCAATTCCGTCAAAACACGCAGGCCATCAATGGTCTTGCGGCTGCGAAACAGGTTGGGGTCCACCTTCTGTGGGGCAACGCGACCAATTTTCAGATCAGCGGCGTAAGCAATGAAGAAGGCAGAATAATACAATTCACCTTGTGCAGCGGCTCGGGCGTCGTCTTCGTTCATGCCGTCACGCAATTGGGTGAGGGCATCCACGGGATAGTCCTGTGGGTTAAGGCCGTCAAATTCAGCACGTTGCAGGCGCTGCAAAAACGGCGTCATGCGTCCGGTATTGGCCCAGTAAATTGAGCCATTCTGTTTCAGATAATGAGCTGCAAGGGTTGCACGCACTTTCTCCAACGGCAAAGGCAAGCGACCTGCAGTTTTGAGAATGTTAGCGATTTCAGCCCGCACATCTTCTGCAGGTGCAACAGCAAACGCTGTGGCCGGAAGCACCAGCAACATAAACAGGGCCGCAACCCGAATCGACCATTTCCGCAAAAGCATCACAACTCTCCAAGACCCGAGACCGGAATCATTTTTGTACTCTATCTGAAATCACACGTTGAGCAAAAGATACTCGCGCTCCCAGGAGCTGATGACGCGGCGATAGTGCTGCATCTCTTCAAATTTCACATCCTGATAGGCTTCAACGAAGGTTTCACCCAGAACCTGCTTCAAAGCCTTGTTGTAATTCAGCTTGTCGAGGGCTTCATCAAGGCTGATCGGCAATGTGTGGGCGAAACGATAGGCCGATCCGGTGACAGGTTCCGATGGTTTCAGCTTTTCGACCATGCCGAGATAACCGCAGGCCAACGAAGCCGCAAAAGCCAGATAAGGATTTGCGTCAGCGCCGATGATGCGGTTTTCGATGCGGGTGTTGGATGCGTCAGATGACGGAACGCGCAATGGCACCGTGCGATTGTCGATGCCCCAATGCACATTTGTCGGCGCATCGGAATCGGGCACAAGTCGACGATAGGAATTCACATTGGGGGCACAGAGCGGGAGTGCAGCCGGAAGATAACGTTGCAAACCACCGATGTGGTTCAGGAATATTTTCGAGAATTTTCCATCCTTGCCGATGAAGATGTTTTTGCCCGAGCGCGAGTCGAGAACAGATTGATGCACATGCATGGCTGAACCTGGCTCGTCGGCATGGGGCTTTGCCATAAATGTGGCATACATGTCGTGCTTCAGTGCCGCCTGACGCACGGTGCGTTTAAACAGGAATACCTGATCCGCCAGTTCCAGCGGGTCACCATGGTTGAAGTTGATTTCGAGCTGCGCCGGGCCACTTTCGTGGGACAGCGAATCGACATCCAGTTCCTGGGCTTCGCAATAATCGTAAATGTCTTCAACCACCGGATCAAAGTCATTGGCGGCATCTATGCCATAGGCCTGCCCGCCCGGTTCCTTGCGGCCAGAGCGACCGACTGCTGCTTCCAGCGGATAGTCCGAGTCCGGATTGCGCTTGACCAGATAGAACTCAAGCTCAGGAGCGATAACCGGACGCCAGCCTTTTTCCTTGTAGAGACCCAGCACCCGCTTCAATACGTGACGTGGCGAAATCATCACTGGATCATCGTTCAGGAAATGCGCATCACAGATCACCTGTGCTGTGGGCTCAGTGTACCAAGGCACCATGCGGACAGTGTCCACATCCGGTTCCATGTAGATATCAATGGCGGAGTCACTCACCGCATCAGTGTCCTTCACGTAACGACCATTGATGGTCAGAGTGAAGACTTCTTCCGGAATGCGAAGGCCGCGACTGCGCTGGCCTTTCAGGAATTTCTTGGGGGGCAGGATCTTGCCGCGGGCTGTGCCGGACATGTCGGCGACAAGGCACTCGACTTCACTGATACGGCGTTGCGTGATGTAGTCTTCGAATTTCTGATGGCTCATGACACCCTTCTGGTTTTGAGTTGACGCACACTAGCCTGATTTGTTGCGCTTTCAAACGGGGGCCGCTAGGTTTCTTTCATCATGCGTTCCTCGCTCATTGCCACGTCATATTATCAGGCCACAGCCAATCAATTTGTCACCTGCCCCACGCTTGAAGAAGATGTAGTGGCTGATGTGGTGGTTATAGGTGCAGGTTTTACCGGCTTATCTGCGGCGCTTGAGTTGGCCGAAGCTGGGTACAAGGTTGCGGTGCTGGAGGCGGAGACAATTGGTTTTGGGGCCACGGGCCGCAACGGCGGTCAGATTTGCACGGGGTTTTCACCGGGGCAAGCTCGGCTGGAATCGCAATTGGGCAAGGGCGATGCGCTGAAATGTTTTGCCATTGCCGAAGAGTCGAAATCATTGATCGTTGACCGGATTGCCAAATACAATATCAAGTGTGATCTGAAATGGGGTTATCTGCATTGCTCGCCAAAGCCGAACCGCGAACAGGAGTTGAAGGCCTGGCGTGATGAATATGAGGCTTTGGGTTATCACGGTTGCGAAATTCTTTCGAAGGCAGAGATCGAAACAAAGCTCGGCACGCAGTTATATCATGGTGGGATGCGTGACCCGCGTTCGGGGCATTTTCATCCGCTGAATTATTGTGTGGGGTTGGCTGCCGCTGCGCAAAAAGCGGGTGCGGTTATTTATGAGAAGTCGCATGTGCTGGATGTGAATACGGGTGAGAAACCTTGGGCACGCACAGCGACTGGTAAAATTTCTGCAAAGTTCATGATCATCGGCGGCAATGGCTATCTCGGAAAAACCGTGAAGCCGCTGTATGGCCGCGTGATGCCAGTCACGAGTTTTGTGGTGACAACTGAAATACTTGGGGAGGATGTTGCCCGTTCATTGATCCGCGATGATGAGGCGGTGGCTGATACCAATTTCATTCTCAATTATTATCGTCGCACGGCGGATCATCGCTTGTTGTTTGGCGGCGGGGCGAATTATTCGACGCTTGAACCTGCTGATGTGGGTGCCTTCATGAAGAAGAATATGCTGAAAGTGTTCCCGCAATTGGGTGATGTGAAGATCA
>JANMEM010000540.1:0-6004 GCA_031376985.1 Hyphomicrobiales bacterium | reverse complement strand
GGTGAACGGCTTTACGGAGCAGGCAGGGATTACAAGGATTACTACCACCTGTTTTTCAGCATGGGGCTTGGTGGCTGCATGGTGCATGATGGCTTGCCGGTGCGCGGCAGTTTCAGCAATGCAGGCGAAATTGGTCATATCCCGGTGGTGCCGGATGGCGAACCCTGCCCCTGCGGCAATCGCGGATGCCTTGAGCGTTATGTGTCGCTGGAAGCCTACGAAAGGCGTGGTGAAGCTATTGGTGTTGATGGCTGGCTGGCAGAGGCCGCACCCCTGTTCCGATCCGCGATTGCAACGATCGAAAATCTGTTTGACCCGCAAACAATTATCATTGGTGGCCTTGCAGGCACTGATCTTCCGAAAAAACTGATGTCGATGGCAGAACCTTTGGCCAACTCAGTTTCATCACGCAGAAATCGAGATACTCCGCGCGTGATATTTTCGAGCGCGGGGCATGACGCGGCTCTACGGGGTGCAGCATCACTGGCCATTTCCGGCGCTCTCACACCACGCTTCGGCATGATGTTCAAAGAGGACAACAGTGGGCCATCGCGGGACCCAACATTTGAACGCGGAGCGGCGGCATGAATAAGTCCAGTCCCCTTCTCCAGTTGAAGAGTATCACGCGAAATTTTGGCGCGATCGAAGCCTTGCGCGGTATTAGTTTTGATATTGCACCGGGTGAAGTTGTTGCCCTGCTGGGGGACAATGGTGCCGGCAAGTCAACATTGGTGAAAATTATCTCCGGCGGCCTTGAAGCCACATCGGGTTCAATGGTTTTTAACGGCGAGGAAAGAACCTTTGCTTCACCCAAACAGGCCAAGGACGCTGGCATCGAGACAGTTTATCAGGATCTGTCGCTATGCACCAACGTTGACGTAGTGGCCAATTTCTTCATGGGCCGCGAGATTGTGAAACGCTACTTCGGCATTCCCGTGTTGCAGGAAGTTGAAATGTATGCGGCAACTGAAAAGGCCATTGCCAACGCGGGTACACGCATTCCATCGCTGCGCACCAATGTTGAACATCTTTCCGGAGGCCAGCGCCAAGCCATTGAGCTGAATCGTTTCGTTCATTGGGGGGGCAAGCTGGTTCTGCTGGACGAACCATTCGCAGCACTGGGCGTGGATCAAACGCGACGCGGCTTGGAAATGATCAAGCGCATCGCGGCGCAAGGCATCGGCGTCATCATAATCACGCATATCATGCCGCAGGCCTTTCAGGTGGCAGACCGCATTGTTGTCATTCGCCAGGGGATCGTTGCGGGCGACGTGAAGCGCGAAAACACTAGCCCGGATGAAGTCGTTCGCATGATCACTGGCGAAGCCCATGAAGGCAAAGCCCCAGCAATGAGGCCGAATGGCCCGCAGATCAATTAGCAACCAATAACAACAGGAGACGATCCATGAACCGCATACGCCGATTACTGCTTGCTTCCATTGCCGCCACGGCAATGGCCGTTGCAACGCCCTCCCTCGCTGCCTCCAAGGGTACGATTTACTACATGGTGCCAACGCTCCTCGACGAGTTCCAGACGGAGTCGGTGTCGGCCATCGAGAAATTCCTGAAAGATGTTGGCTATGATGTCGTCACTCTGAATGCCGACAACAAGACCGATCTGCAACAGAGCCAGATGAATGACACCATCCTGCTGAAGCCCGCTGCCATCGTTCTGGCCGCTGTGGATTTCAACGCCTTGCAGCCCTCCATCGAAAAGGCGCGCGCGGCAGGTATTCCCGTCATGGAGTTTGACCGGCAGATTACGGCAACGCCTTCGGATTTCACGTCTGTTGCGGGAACCATCGAAATTGGCCAGGTGGCCGCAGGTGAAATCCAGCGGCTGCTCAAGGAAAAGAACGGCGAAGTCAAAGGCAAGATCCTGCAAGTACTGGGTGACCCGGCAGACCCTTATTCCCTCGACATCCAGAAAGGTTTCGAGGACAAGATGAAGGAGTTTGCGGGCGTCAAGATCATCTCGCTGCCAGCAATGGCATGGGAGGCCTCCAACGCAGGCACCATTGTGTCTGACCAGATTGTGGCGAACCCTGACATCGACCTGATCTTCCTGCATGCTGCCCACTTGTCAGTGGCAGCTGTTGCTGCACTTGAAGCCAAAGGCAAGAAGCCCGGTGATGTGATGATGATCTCGTCCAACGGTGCACCCGTTGGTCTTGATCTGATCCGCAAAGGATGGCTCAACGTGGAAGTGGAGCAACCGCTTTATGCGCAGGCTGCGGCCATTGCCATGTTCGCCGACAAGGTAGTGAACAAGCAGGAAATCAAGCCCGGCATATACAAAGTGCTTGGATTGGATTCCACGGTTACTATCGAAAAGTGGGGTCCGAACATCAAGATACCGGGAGCTGCAATTACCAAGGCAAATGTTGATGAGCCACGCTTCTGGGGCAACTTGAAAGCGCCCGCCGACAAGATCACGCCGGTTGAATAATCAAGCCTGGAACGCCCGGACCTCACAAAGGGGTCCGGGTCCTGCATCTTTTGGAACACATCACATGATTGCGAAACGCAACCGCGCGCTGGTGGAATTTGCGCTCGACAATCTCGTCTGGTTTCTGCTGGTCTTCGTGCTGGTGGTATTCTCGGCGACTGTGCCGAATTTTTTCCAGACCGGCATCTTCGTCAATATCATCGAAAGCTCGACCATGGTGGGTGTGATGGCCATTGGACTTGCCATTGTCATCATCGCGGGCAACATGGATCTGTCTGTTGAATCAACGGCTGCACTTTCAGCAATGGTCACAGGCATACTGTTCTGCTCCCATGGCATAGGCATTGGCTGGACCCTGACGCCAGAATGGCTGGCTCTGCCTGTGTCTATTTTGATCGCACTTTTCGTCGGTGCCACCATCGGCGCACTTAATGGGTTGCTCGTTGTGCGACTGAAAATGGATGCCTTCATCGTTACACTCGCGTCTTATATTTGGGTACGCGGCGCTGTCGTGGCCTTGTCGGGCGGTCGATCAGCGCAGGATCTTGCACCCAGCATTCGCTTCATCGGCATCGACACTTTCCTCGGCATTCCCCTCATCGCATGGATTGCTATGGCGGGCTTTGCCGTTTTCACCTTCATCATGGCCAAGACGCCCTTTGGCCGCCACATCACCATGATTGGCGGCAACCGTGCGGCAACGTTCCGTGCCGGTATTGCGGTTGATAAACTGATCTGGATTTCATTCATTCTTGCGGGCGCCATTGCGGGCTTTGCGGGTTGGCTTTTGGCCATTCGCACTTCGGGTGCATCAGCAGGACTTGGCGTGGGCATGCTGTTCCAAGCCTTTGCTGCCGTGGTGATCGGCGGTGTGAGCCTCAAAGGCGGCGTAGGTCGCCTGCCCGGAGTTTACGCTGGCGTATTGTTGCTGCACTCCATCCAGACAGCTATCAACCTCATGGGCATGCCAGCGCATTACACGCAAATGATCCTTGGAAGCCTTGTTCTCGCAGCGGTGCTTCTTGATACCATCAAACTCACAATACGGCAGAAACTGACATGAACAAGAGACTGGAAGGACGCGTGGCGCTGGTCATAGGTGCGGCGCGTGGTATCGGCGCTGGCATCGCAGAGCGCTTTGCTGAAGAAGGCGCCAAGGTTGTCATCGCTGATAATCTGGTGGAGTTGGGCCAAGAGACAGCAGCAAGGCTTGATGGCAGTTTCATCAATATCAACGTGTCAAAATTTGAAGACAATCAGGCAGCGGTTTCGCTGGCAACATCAACTTATGGCGGCCTCGACATTCTGGTGCAGAACGCCGGTATCTATCCATGGACATTGATTGAGAATATCTCGCCCGAAGAATGGGACGATGTGTTGGCGGTCAATCTCAAAGGCACATTTCTCTCGGCCCGTGCAGCACTTCCCGCCATGAAGGCGCGCGGCGGTGGCCGGATGGTTTTCACCTCCTCCATCACTGGGCCCCGTGTGACGAGTCCCGGCCACGGTCACTACTCGGCGTCAAAGGCGGGCATCAATGGCTTCATCAAGGCGGCTGCACTGGAGTTCTCGGGTTACAACATCACCGTCAACGGCATAGAGCCCGGCAATATCCTCACCGACGGAATGAAGCAGCACCGTTCGCCCGCCTTCATCAAGATGATGGAAGACGGCATTCCGCTTGGACGGCTTGGAACACCGCGTGACGTTGCCAATACAGCACTGTTTCTGGCATCGGATGACGCATCCTACATCACGGGAACAACGATCATTGTGGATGGTGGACAAACACTGCCCGAAGGCAAAGACTTCCGCCTGAACCCGACCTGACACAGAAAGTAGACACCATGGCGTTGACTGATTTTCTCAAACTTAGGCCTGCGGGCAAGAGACTGGAAGACCTCGACACACCCGTGCCGATCATTGATGTAAATGTAGTGGCGCGCAATGTGATGCACTGGCAAAGTCGATGTGATATTCTGAAACTCGCCAACCGTCCGCATATCAAGACGCACAAGCTCGTCGGGCTGGCGCAATATCAAATCGCAGAAGGTGCCAAGGGCATCACGGTCCAGAAACTGGGCGAGGCCGAAGTGATGGCTGATGCTGGCATTCGCGACATGTTTCTGACCTTCAATATCATGGGCCGCCATAAGCTTGAGCGTCTTGCCGCACTTGCACGGCGGACGGATATCTCGGTCGTTGCAGACAACCATGAAATGATAGCGGGACTGTCTGAAGCAGGCCGACAGGCTGGCCGGCATATTGCTGTTTTGGTTGAGTGTGATACCGGGGCCGGACGAAATGGCGTGCAATCGCCGACAGACGCACTCTTGCTCGCGCAGGCTATCGACAAGTCCCCTCACCTGACGTTTGGCGGCCTTATGACCTATGCAGGCACGGGCCAGCGTCTGCAAGCCGAAGCGTTTCTGGAAACAGCTCGCGAGCTTTCCGAAAAGGCAGGATTGGAGGTGCGCGTCATAACGTCTGGCGGATCCCCTGACATGTGGAAAGACGAGGGCCTTTCGCACCTGACGGAATATCGCGCGGGCACCTACATTTATTTCGACCGCTCGCTGGTGGCGCGTGGCACCTGCGATTTTGAGGATTGCGCGTTGTCTGTGTTGAGTACGATTGTGAGCAAGCCTACCCAAGACCGTGCCATTGTCGATGCCGGAACCAAATCCCTGACCAGCGATCTTCTGGGGCTGGAGGGCTATGGCGTGGCGCATGATTTTGACGACGCAAAAATCTACGCCGCAAATGAAGAACACGGCTATCTCGACATTTCCCATTTAGACAGCAAACCTGCAATCGGTGACCGGCTTCGCATAACGCCAAACCACGTCTGCCCCGTCACCAACCTTTTTGAAGAAGTTGTCTTTGTAAACGGAGAAGACGTTCTGGGTGCTGTGAAGGTCGATGCAAGAGGTCTTGTACAATAAGAACGAGGCTGGACTGAAGGCGGCTCAGGCGATACTGCAAGTACCATCATTACTCCGTATACTGACGGTCTGGCGGATGTTTCCACACGCCCTGCGATTTGAACTTGCCATAGAGTGCGTCAAATTCTCCGGCCTTCCAGCGCTGCGTCAGCTCCCGCTGTTTGGCCACTGCCTGCGCCAGCATAATGTCAGACTGTTCCCGACGCGCAGTGACGTCTTCCATGCTCCACTCTTCGACGTCATCCAGCACAAGAGGTTTGAAGCCGGTTCTGGCACGATGTCCGGCAACACTGTCTTGGGTGCGTTGGCAATATTGTTGGTCATGGGCATCAACACAGGTTTTGGCCCGCCTGCACTTGGCCGATGGGCAACGGAGAAGCGGTTGGGCCCGCTTCCGCTCCCGCATCGTGAACAGCGTCCAGGGCGTGGTGGTGAGGTAGGGTTTGGGCGTGGGCATTGGGGAAGACCTTTTTTGGAATCTGACTCGTGGCGATACCCCCTCCCCGCTTCGCGGTACTCCCCCGTGGCGTGTCGCCCCAGGGGTCAGCATGTTTTTTTTTTAGCAAGCCCGCGAGCGGGGGGGGGTGGGGGGACGCGCGGGGGGGGGGGG
>JANMEM010000530.1:0-2318 GCA_031376985.1 Hyphomicrobiales bacterium | reverse complement strand
CGCTACTGGCATTCCGCCAAAATTTACACAGCCAAAAACACGCCTGCCCTGACCGAAATTGAGGTGAGAAAGCGACTGCGGGACTTGCCGCGTGCACAGGTCTTATCTGTAATCGATGGTGACAGCTTGGTTGTTTCACTTGTGCGGGATGAAAATGAGGTGCGTTTGGACTCTATCGATTGTCCGGAAGGCAGGCAGGCTTGGGGTGAGCAGGCTGCTTCTGGTCTGAGAAAACTTATTGCCGGGCGGCTGGTATTGCTCGAGCAACATGGGCAGGACCAATACGGAAGAACGCTTGCGACGATTTACGCTGTGCACCTCACCAATCATGAGTGCATCAATGTCAACGAGCACATGGTCATGTTGGGCCATGCCTGGGTCAATCGGTTGCACTATGAACATTTGCCACGAGATCGGCAGGACAAATTGAATGAGCTGCAACGGTGGGCCAAGTCAAAGCGGCTAGGTTTGTGGAGTGAACTGAATCCAACGCCGCCATGGACCTGGCGAAAGTCCAATGGGTGTTAGAGGAGATTTGCGGGGGGTCACCGCTTGACTCTCTTTTCACCTCATGACACCACGCCTTCAAACAATGGGAACTTTCTGAATCATGAGCATTGCATTTGTATTTCCGGGGCAGGGTAGTCAGGCTGTTGGGATGGGGAAGTCTCTGGCTGACAATTTTGCTTCGGCAAGGGCGGTGTTTGATGAGGTGGATGCGGCACTTGGTCAGAAGTTGTCTGATCTGATGTGGAATGGGCCTGAGGAGCAGTTGACGCTGACTGAGAATGCGCAGCCGGCTTTGATGGCGGTGAGTTTGGCGGCGATGCGGGTGCTTGAGGTGGAGCATGGCATTACGGTTGCCAACATAGCGACGTGTGTGGCGGGGCATTCGCTGGGGGAATATTCTGCGCTGGCGGCGGCGGGGACTTTTACGCTGGCTGACACGGCGCGGCTTTTGAAAATTCGTGGTCGGGCCATGCAGCTTGCAACTCCGGTTGGTACGGGGGCCATGGCGGCTTTGTTGGGGCTGGACTTCAAGACGGCGTCCGAGGTTGCGGCGGAAGCGGCGCAGGGGGATGTGTGCCAGGCGGCCAATGACAATTCGGATGGTCAGGTGGTGATTTCCGGGGCCAAGGCGGCGGTGGACCGGGCGCTTGATATTGCCAAGGCCAAGGGTGCCAAGCGGGCGATTTTGTTGCCGGTGTCGGCACCGTTTCACTGTGCTTTGATGCAACCTGCGGCGGAGGCGATGCGCGAGGCTTTGGCGAATGCGGAGATGAAGAACCCCGTGGTGCCTGTGATTGCCAATGTGGTGGCGGGGGCTTTGACTGTTGCTGCGGAGATACGTCAGCGGCTGGTGGAGCAGGTGACGGGCACCGTGCGCTGGCGCGAATGTGTTTATGCCATGAGCGATATGGGTGTTAAGGTTTTTGTTGAAGTTGGCAGTGGTAAAGTATTGACGGGGCTTGCTAAAAAGAATGCGCCAGAGGCGAAGGCGATTGCTGTGGGCAATGCGGATGATGTGGCGGCGGTGGTTGCGGTTTTGCGGGGGTAGTTTTCCCCTCCCTTGAGGGAGGGGTTAGGGGTGGGTGGTGGCTGCGGGTGAGATTTGAAATTGTGGCTTCCACCCGCCCCTGGCCCCGCCCTGCCAGGGCGGGGAAAAGATTAGTGGCCCCGCCCTGCCAGGGCGGGGAATGATTTTGATATTTAGAGACAAGGATTTTGTGATGTTTTCATTGACAGGTAAAGCGGCTCTCGTGACCGGTGCTACGGGGGGCATTGGGGCTTCGGTTGCCAGGGTGCTGCATGCGGCGGGGGCAACGGTTGCGATTTCGGGCACGCGGGCAGCTGTGCTGGAGGAGTTGAAGGTTTCGCTCGGCGGGGAGCGGGTGTTCGTGCTGCCGTGCAATTTGTCTTCGCCTGAGGATGTTGAAAAGCTGGTGCCTGCTGCTGCCGAAGCCATGGGCGGGCTTGATATTCTGGTGAACAATGCCGGCATTACGCGCGATGGTTTGGCCATGCGGATGAAGGATGAAGACTGGCAAGCGGTGCTCGACGTGAATCTCACATCGTCGTTCCGTCTGGCGCGTGCTGCGATGAAATTGATGATGAAAAAACGCTGGGGCCGGATTGTTTCGGTTACGTCTATCGTTGGTGTGACGGGCAATGCGGGGCAGGCCAATTATGCAGCATCGAAAGCAGCCATTATCGGCATGTCGAAATCATTGGCGCAGGAACTGGCGACGCGCAATGTGACCGTCAATTGCGTGGCCCCCGGCTTCATTGCCACGCCCATGACAGATGCGCTGAACGAC
>JANMEM010000511.1:0-2410 GCA_031376985.1 Hyphomicrobiales bacterium | reverse complement strand
GCATGGCCTCCATATGCACCTTGGTCACAAGCGGGCAGGTGGCATCCAACTGAAACATTTTCCGCCGCTCAGCCTCCGCCGGAATGGCCTTCGGCACACCATGGGCCGAGAACACCACAGGATGATCGCCCGCCGGAATCTCATCCAGCTCCTTGACGAAGATCGCCCCCTTGGCCTTCAAGCCATCCACAACAAACTTGTTATGCACAATCTCATGCCGCACGTAGACAGGTGCACCGTAGAGATCGAGCGCCCGCTCAACAATGTCGATGGCGCGAACAACGCCGGCACAAAAACCACGGGGCGCTGCAAGGAGAATTTTGAGTGGTGGCAGGGTCATGGTCTGCATTTGGAAGCAGTCACACTTGTTGTCAAGAATGCAAGGACTGCGCTTGACTTCTCCACCCCAAAGCCTAGTTTGCTACCAGTAACCGCCCGTCGCGGGAGAGACTGGTTAAATCCAGCGCCGAAGGAGCAACCGCCCCGGAAACTCTCAGGCACATGAACCGCGTGGGTGTACTACACTCTGGAGAGCAGAGGCCTTAACAAGCCGCTCACCGAAGGAGAAAGTGGGCGTGTGTCGGAGTGACACGTTCATGAAAACTCTCAGGTACCTGACAGAGGGGGCAAGTTCGCAATGCGTTGCGGACTTGAACCTTGTTGTCAGGAGAGTGAATTGAGCGAAACCCTTCACCGCACGGCCTTGTATGACGAGCATGTCCGCTTGGGCGCCAAGATGGTGCATTTTGCGGGCTACGACATGCCCGTGCAATATCCCACAGGTGTTTTGACCGAACACAACTGGACCCGCGAGCACGCAGGCCTGTTTGACGTGTCGCATATGGGCCAATGTTCCATCATCGCGTCTGATTACGACTCTGCCTGCGCAGCGCTCGAAAAAATCGTGCCCGCCGATTTGAAAAGTCTGGTCCCCGGCCAGCAGCGCTATTCGCAATTGCTGAATGAAGCAGGCGGCATACTCGACGACATGATGATCACCCGCCAAAAGGATGGGTTTTATGTTGTCGTAAATGCCGGACGAAAACTTGGTGATTATGCACACCTCATGGCCAACCTGCCTGACGTCGTCGAATTGAATATCTGGGATGGTCACTCACTGCTCGCACTGCAAGGCCCGAAAGCCGAAGCAGTTTTGTCAGCACTCGGCGCGAAAGCCAGTGCCATAACCTTCATGCACTCAAGCCAACTGTCGCTGGGCGGCATCGAAGCCCGTGTTTCACGTTCCGGCTACACAGGTGAAGATGGTTTTGAAATATCTGTACCTTCCAAAGACGTCGCAAAACTCTGGCAACTCTTGCTCGCCAACAACGCGGTGAAACCCATTGGCCTTGGCGCACGGGACTCGCTGCGTCTGGAAGCAGGCCTTTGCCTTTACGGCCACGACATTGATGAAACCACATCACCCAACGAAGCGGGCCTGATGTGGTCTATCGCCAAGCGCAGGCGCGAACATGGCGGATTCATCGGTGCCACACGCGTGCAAAACGAAATCATCACTGGCACGAAGCGAAAGCGCGTCGGCATAAAACCCGACGGTCGTGCACCCGCGCGGGAGAGTACGGTGATTCAAAATGCTGCTGGCCGTGCCATCGGCGTTATCACATCAGGCGGCTTCGGCCCGACACTCGGTGGCCCCGTGGCCATGGGCTACGTTGAGACTGATTATGCTGCCGAGGGAACCCCTCTGTTGCTGCTGGTCCGTGACAAGGCATTGCCTGCCAGCGTGGTGAAACTGCCTTTCGTGCCGAACAGGTTTAAGCGATGAACTTCTCAACCCTACAACACGTCATCCCCGCGAAAGCGGGGATCCAGACTTTCAACCAGTGCAACACGTCAAAGTCTGGATTCCAGCTTTCGCAGGAATGACGGACAGACTATTTTGGAGCAAAAGTGACCATGAAAAAATACACCACCGAACACGAATGGCTCTCCGTTGAGGGCGACATCGCAACCGTCGGCATCACCGAACATGCGCAACAGCAATTGGGCGATGTGGTTTTCGTTGACCTTCCCACCGTCGGCAAAACCGTGGAGCAGGGAAAGGACGCCGCTGTTGTTGAAAGTGTCAAAGCCGCCAGCGACGTCTACGCGCCGATCACGGGCGAGGTTGTCGCCGTCAACACCAAACTCACCGACAGCCCCGGCATGGTAAATGAAGACGCTGAAGGTGCGGCATGGTTCATGAAAATCCGCATCGCCAATCCATCCCAGCTTGATGGCATGATGGACAAGGCCGCCTACGACAAGCTGGTGGGATAACTCCAAGCACCCGTCATCCCGGCGCAGGCCGGGATCTGGTGGCAACAAGATTCCGGCCTTCGCCGGAATGACGAATTTTTTTGATGGACGTGTAGATCATGAAACTCTCTCTCAAAGACCTCGAACCCGG
>JANMEM010000539.1:0-9645 GCA_031376985.1 Hyphomicrobiales bacterium | reverse complement strand
CTTGCCCGCAAATTTCCGTCACGCCACCAGTATCACCCATATTGCGCAGGAAGACAGCAGCCTTTCAGCCGTGCGCAATCGAGCCGAAGCTTTGGACAACTGGCAATTGACGGGCGTCTATTTGTTGATGACACTCATGGGCTCATCGTTACTGGCATTGATGCTGCAAGCGGGCAATGATGCCGAAGCGATTTGGGCTGCAGCCCATGTGGATGAAGATTACCAGATCAGCCAATGGGGCGAGGATGGTGAAGCCATTCTGCGCCGCAAAGGCAGAAGGCTGGAATTTGAGGGATTGGTGCGGTTTTTTGAATTGTTGAGGGTTACGGCAAATGCAGGAAATTCTTGAGGTTCTCGACAAGCGCCGCGCCGAGGCCCGCTTGGGCGGCGGGCAAAAACGCATAGATGCCCAACATGCCAAGGGCAAATTGACGGCGCGGGAGCGGGTGGAGCTTTTGTTGGACGCCGGTTCATTCGAAGAATTCGACATGTTTGTAGAACACCGCTGCACAGATTTCGGAATGGAAAAAACCCGCACCCCAGGCGACGGTGTTGTGACAGGGTGGGGCACGATCAATGGTCGCCTGATCTATGTGTTTGCCAAAGACTTTACAGTGTTTGGTGGTTCACTGTCGGAGAGCCATGCGCGTAAAATTACCAAGTTGCAGGACATGGCACTTCGAAACCGTGCGCCGATCATCGGGTTGTTCGATGCGGGTGGTGCACGCATTCAGGAAGGTGTTGATGCACTTGGTGGATATGGTGAAGTGTTTCAGCGCAACGTGCTGGCGTCAGGCGTCATTCCGCAGATCTCCGTCATCATGGGGCCATGCGCCGGTGGAGACGTATATTCGCCCGCCATGACCGATTTCATCTTTATGGTAAAAGACACCAGTTATATGTTTGTGACGGGCCCTGATGTCGTGAAAACCGTCACCAACGAAACTGTGACAGCAGAAGAATTGGGTGGCGCTTTGGTGCACACGACCAAATCCTCAATCGCCGACAAAGCCTTTGAAAATGATGTAGAAGCGTTGTTGCAGATGCGACGCCTCATTGATTTCCTTCCCGCCAGCAATACGTCAGATTTGCCCGTGCTATCGGGATTTGCAGACGCAGAAGCCAACGACGAATCACTTGATACACTTATTCCGGCCAACCCGAACCAACCCTATGATGTGAAAGAGCTGATCACGAAAACTGTTGATGGCGGCGATTTTTTCGAAATCCAGGACGCCCATGCCAAAAACATCGTCGTGTGTTTCGGGAGGATAAAGGGGCGAACAGTTGGCATCGTCGCAAATCAGCCAATGGTACTGGCGGGCGTGCTGGATTCGGATGCGGCGCGCAAAGCAGCCCGCTTTGTACGTTTCTGTGATTGCTTCAACATTCCAATTATAAGTTTTGTCGACGTGCCGGGTTTCTTGCCGGGCACAGCGCAAGAGTATGGCGGATTGATAAAGCATGGTGCAAAGCTGTTATTTGCTTATGCTGAGGCGACAGTTCCGAAGATTACAATCATAACCCGCAAGGCTTATGGCGGGGCCTATGTGGTGATGGCGTCCAAACATTTGCGCGGTGACTTGAACTATGCCTGGCCCACTGCGGAAATTGCAGTGATGGGACCAAAAGGTGCCGCTGAAATTATTTATAGATCAGAACTTGGCGACCGGAACAAAATTGCAGCGCGGGAAGTTGACTACAAAGCGCGCTTTGCAAATCCATTCGTAGCGGCAGAGCGTGGCTTCCTGGATGATGTGATCATGCCCCATTCCACTCGGCGGCGGGTGGCGAGGGCGCTTGATATGTTAAAAGGCAAGCAACTGGAAAACCCATGGAAAAAACACGATAACATTCCATTGTGAAGCGCAATTGTGATCCCATCCCCCTATGATAAATGATAGTTGGCGAGGCAATTTCGGAAGGATGCAGAATTGTTCCTGTTGGATAAAATGTTGGCCCGCAGTATCAAGACGGGACGCTTGGAAATAATTGACGCCGCTGGATTGAGGCACGTCTATCAAGGTGCACCGGGATTAACAGTTGCAGTGCGCCTTAACGATCCGGCGCTGCATCGCAAACTGTTTCTCAATCCCGAACTCAGTGCAGGCGAATCTTACATGGATGGTGGGCTTGTGATTGAACACGGTAACATCCGTGATTTTCTGACCTTGTTTGTACAAAACCGAGGAGGCTTTCGTGGTCATCCGCTGCAAAAACTTGTGCGGGGTACGGCGAAGAAATTCAAACGCCTCGTTCAGCGAAATTCCATAGCCAAATCCCGCAGCAATGTGCGCCACCACTATGACTTGTCGAATGATTTCTATCGCCTGTGGCTTGATACAGACATGCTTTATTCCTGCGCCTACTTTTCATCGCCAGACGACACGCTGGAGCAGGCGCAACAAAACAAGTTGCGTCACATTGCGGCCAAGCTGGATTTGAAACCGGGACAACGGATATTGGACATTGGCTGCGGCTGGGGCGGCATGGCGCTGTATCTTGCAGCAGTGGCCGATGTGACGGTTGTGGGGGTGACACTTTCCACCGAACAACTCGCCCATGCACAGGCGGAAGCCAAGCGGCGCGGCCTTGAGAATCGTGTCACGTTTGAGTTGATGGACTACCGAAATGTGAAGGGTCCGTTTGACCGGATTGTTTCCGTAGGCATGTTTGAGCATGTGGGTATTGGTCAGTTTGATGCTTACTTCACTAAGATTAAGGAACTGCTGACTGAAGACGGCGTGGCACTTGTGCATTCAATTGGTCGCAAGGGCGGCCCGGGGCAAACCGGTGCATGGATACGCAAGTATATTTTTCCGGGCGGCTATTCACCTGCACTCTCGGAGACGATGCAATCCATTGAGCGTGCAGGTCTTTGGGTGACAGATGTTGAAATCCTGCGGCTACACTATGCAAAAACCTTGCGCATCTGGGAGGAACGGTTTCAAGCTCATCGCAGCGAAATCGCCATCATGATGGACGAGCGTTTCTGCCGCATGTGGGAGTTCTATCTTATCGCCAGCGAATTGTCCTTCAGCCATGGCAAACATATGAATTTCCAGATCCAGCTCACAAAGGATGTTCAAGCGGCTGCTTTGACACGGGATTACATGTTTGAGGCAGAAAGGAGTTTGCCTGTATAATCGCTATTTCAAATCCTTTGCTTTTCGGGCTATGCGATCCCTATGCGCAAAATTCCAGTCCTCGCTGCCTTTACCCATGCCGTCAAATCGACTTGGCACAATCTCCCGTTTGCCTTTCACATATCCTGGCCATGGCTGTTGCTTCTCATTCCCGTCAGCATTTGGGGTGAGACAGAAAAGCCGACGATCGATGTTTTGGCCGCAACACCAGTGCAGCAAGCCGAAATGAATGCGTTCTTGCTCAAGACTTATGTTTCCGGGTTTGTATCAATGATCATCTATGCGTCCATTGCAATTTCCTGGCATCTCTACATTTTGAAAGACGAAGTTCCGCAGGGGCTTTCCCGCCTGCGCTTTGATCGCATGGTTTGGCGCTATTTTGGCAATTCCATTCTTGTGGTTCTCTTTGCCACACTGGCATTGTTTCCCTTGGTGCTTGCCTTGGTCGGTTTTGGCACCGCGGCTGGACTTTCGCCCCAAGGTATCGTCAACTGTGTCGTCATCGCAGCGGTGTTGATTGCTTTGCCTGTAACATACAGGTTGTCGGTGAAGTTGCCAGCGATCGCCCTTGGCCGACGGGATTTCACATTTGGTGACGCTTGGAATGCGACACGCGGCAACAGTATTCAACTCATAGGACTGGGTGTCATGGCAGTGATAGTTGCAGTGATAACTGGCGTGACTTTGGGCCTGTTGCAGGACACAATGGGCAAAATTGCTGGAGATGTTCTGAAGTGGCCATTTGTGTTTATCAGGCAATTTGCAGGTTGGGTTTTGGCAGTTTTCGCAATCACCATGCTGACGAGCCTCTACGGTTTCTTTGTAGAGAAGCGTGACTTTTAATCCTGTTCGACGTTCTTGAACGGTGAGTGCGCCGCCAGCAGCAACTGGTCATGGTCGATGCTGGCGCGTTCATGTTCAAGATAATCGGCAACAGCTCGACTGAGACCCTTGTGGGCGAAATGGTGAAGGCTGTGGGTTTTGACGGGCAGGTACCCACGCGCCAGCTTGTGTTCGCCTTGGGCTCCCGCTTCAACCACTTTGAGTTTGCGCGAAATGGCAAAATCGATGGCTTGATAATAACAGGTTTCAAAATGCAGGAAGGGGTGGTCTTCGGTGGATCCCCAGTTGCGGCCAAACAATGTGTCAGAGCCAACGAAGTTCAATGCACCTGCGATAATTTTTCCTTCACGTTTTGCCAAAATCAACAGGGTATGTTCGGCCATGCGTTCATTGATCAGTGAGAAAAATTCGCGGGTGAGATAGGGCCTTCCCCACTTTCGGGCTCCGGTGTCCATGTAAAAAGCGTAGAAATGGTCCCAATGATGTTCTTTGAGTTCCGGGCCTGTGAGTTGTTCGAAAGTGATGCCCCGCGCAGCAACTGCTTCTCGTTCTTTTCGGATGTTTTTGCGCTTGGAGGACGAAAGTGTGGCCAGAAAATCAGTGAATGTATTGAAGTTGTGGTTATGCCAATGGAACTGGATATCTTGGCGCTTCAACCAATTTGCGGGCGCATTGTTCCAGTCAGGTTCAGGCAGGAACGTGATGTGAGCTGATGAAGCGCCGAGCTGTTGCGTGGCGGCTTCGAGCCCTTTCATCAGTTTCAATTTTTGCGGACCGGGTGCGAGCAACCGAGGGCCTGTCGCAGGTGTAAAAGGTACCGAAGTCTGGAGTTTCGGATAATAATTCCCGCCTGCCCGGGTGTAAGCATCCGCCCACCCGTGATCGAATACATATTCACCCATGGAATTGGATTTGAGATAGCACGGCACAAGGCCAAGGGTTTGGTCGCCGTCTTCCAGCACCAAATGTGAAGCTGCCCATCCGGCGCGGGGCGAGGCTGACCCAGAGTCTTCGAGACTGGACAGGAAGGCGTGAGTAACGAAAGGGTTGAATGCCTGGCCTGCAGGGTTGGCCAGCGTATCCCAGGCGTCTGCTGTGATGTGTTTAAAACTCGAGAGGGTGCGAATGCGTTCTGCCATCAGGCTGCATAGCTTTCAAAAGTCACTTGATCCGAATAGCGCCGTGCAACCTGTTCTTCTTCCTTCGAACGGATGGTCCAGGTGATAATCGGATGCCCAGCAGCGCGAATGGCCTGCACCGGAGCGAAGGGCAAGTCATGATAATTAAACGAGATGAAATGGGGTTTGGTCCTATCCAGATGCTCGAAGTGTCGCAAATTCATGCGTTCTGTAAAGGGCAACATGCGGTAATAGGGGTCCGTTGTGCGATCTGCAGTGATGCCGCGAACGGTAAAGGGCGATTGTGCCGCCACTGCTGCGATTAGTGCGGGGTCAAACGACATTAGGCAGTGTGGTCCGGCATAGTTTGCCAATACTTCCAATGCACGGGTTGCCAATTGCGTGTTGCCATCGAAATAGGACTTGAGTTCGATAATCAAACTTGCCCGGCCATCAACCTGTTCCAACAGTTCGGCGAGAGTTTGGATGCGGTCCGAGCCTTGCTTGAATTTGACAGTCTTTAGTTCTCGCGTGGTCAGGTTCTTCACCCAACCCGTATGCTCGGTGACACGTTCGAGCGTTTTGTCATGAAACACTACGGCCTCACCGTCGTCGGTGAGTTGCAAATCGCATTCAATCGCATAGTTGTGTTTGATCGCAGCCGCAAAAGCGCTTTCGGTATTTTCCACGATACCGTTGCTCAAATCATGCAAACCACGATGCGCAATAGGTCGGGACGTGAGCCAGTCCAAAGCTCGCATTTGCGGTGTAAAACGTGTCATGCGATTTCGACGACGGCTTCCACTTCCACGCAGGCATTCATCGGCAGTGATGGAACACCTACCGACGAACGCGCGTGACGGCCTGAGTCGCCAAAAACCGCGACCATCAAATCTGATGCGCCATTGACGACAAAAGGATGATCGCCGAAGCTATGACTGCATGCAACAAAGCCAGTCAATTTGATGATACGCTTCACACGCGACAGGTCGCCGTCACAGGCGTCCTTGATTTGTGCAATGACATTGATGCCCGCTTGCCGCGCAGCGGCCTGGCCTGCTTCCTTCGTCACATCAAGGCCATGAACACCCGTCTGGGTCAGCTTGCCATTGTCAAACGGCAATTGGCCGGCAGTAAACACAAGGTTTCCCGTCTGTGTCCAGCCCACATAATTGGCCACAGGCTTTGCAGGGGTGGGCAAGGTAATGCCCAAGGCTTTCAAACGGTCATCCGGTGTTGTCATCAAAGTTTGTCCTTCGGAGTTTCGCCCGCAAAAAACGCCTTCATATTGGCCAGCGCCCGCAACCCCATATTGGTACGTGTACGAATGGTAGCACTGCCCAGATGCGGGAGCAGAAACACATTTTCCAGGTCACGGTAGCGCGGGTCGAGATTTGGTTCATTGTTGTAAACGTCGAGGCCAGCTGCTGCCGTCTGGCCAGATTTGAGTGACGCGATCAAATCTTCATCAACAACAATACCGCCACGTGCTGTGTTCACGACAATCGAACCTTTGGGCATGAGCGCCAAAGTGCGGGTGTTGATGATGCCCTTGGTTTCAGGCGTCATCGGGCAGTTGATCGACAAGAAATCGCAATGAGGCAACATTTCGTTGAAGGTGGCGTGATAAGTAGCACCAAGCTCATCAGCCTCATCTGACGGTCGGCGATTGTGGTAATGCAATTCCATTCCAAAGGCTTTGGCGCGTTTGGCCACAGCCACACCGATGCGACCCATGCCGAGTACGCCCAAACGCATGTCCGAAAAATCATGCCCCAGCGGATAGACAATCGAGAACCCCGCCCAGCGGTTTTCGCGCACCATGCGTTCACCCCAATAGGCACCACGTGCTGCGCCCAACATCAGCAACAGGGCGATGTCGGCGGTCGCGTCAGTCAACACGTCAGGCGTGTTGGTGACAGTGATACCGCGAGCCGTGGCGGCGGGAATATCCAGATGTTCGTGGCCGACAGAAACCGTCGAGATGATTTTCACTGAGGCGGGCAGGCGGTTGATCAGGGCTGCGCCAAACTTGTCCATCGAGGTGATGGCTATGCCGTCCATGCCTCCAGCCTCGGCAACAATCTGGTCGTGAGACTTTGCGATGTCATCACCATTCAGCTTTGCGTCGAACGCCGCTGCAAAAGCTTCTTCAGCCTTTGGTGGCAGCTTGCGTGTTACGAGAATTTTAGCCCTTGTTTCGCCATTCTTCATGCTAGGATCGTCCCATTGTTTTGAAAGGCCTTTTGAACATGAATCCTATGACCTTGACCAGACGCTTTTGCTGCATGGCGCTTGTGGCCACGGCGCTGCCCGCACATGCCTTTGCCAACATGAGTTTGGCACCACACCGGGCCTATTACGTTCTGGAAGCCGAACGCCTGGACAGCAAAGGCGGCATCAGCTCGATTGCAGGCAAATTGGCCTATGAAATCACCGGGAATGAATGTGAAGGTTACGCCGTAAGCTACCGCATCGCCAATCGCTACATTCAGGGCGAAGGTGATCCACAAACCATGGATATTCAGCTGACATCGTTTGAGTCAGGCGACGGCCTTGAACTCGATATGAAACAAAAGCAGTTCGTCAACGCCAGTCTGGAAACCGAATCACGTGTGAAGGCCAAAAAGCCGAAAGACGGCAAGGACGGCGAAGGCGCATTGGAGGGTAAGGAAGCCAAGACCTTCAAGATTGATGGCAATGCCATTTTCCCAACAGCGTTCCAGAAAAAACTGATGGAAGATGCGGAAAATGGAGAAACGCGCTCCTCATCGCTGGTTTACGAAGGCTCTGACGATGAAAAGGCATCACGGGCCATCAGCTTTATTGGTTCAAAGAAGCCCGGCAGCAGCATTGCGTCAGGTGCCGATGCAACGACTTTGGATGCCTTGAACAAGCTGCCCTATTGGCCCGTCACGGTGAGTTATTATGCTGTTGACACCAAAGGTGACGAGCAGCCGACCTATTCCGCCAGCTTCAATATGTTGGAAAATGGCGTCTCGACGGATTTGGTGTTGGATTACGGAAGCTATGCCTTGAAGGGCAAGCTCGAAAAAATCGAGATGCTGAAAGCCGAGACCTGCAAGTAAATGCTTTAAATCCGGAGAGGCGTAATTATCTAATTGTCCGCTGGTACACTCGTACCTTCACTGCCGGGGGAGCGGCTTTGCAACTATGAATACTGTCCGCAAGGTTGAAACCACAAAGTCACCGTCCATTGATGCGTTTCTTGCTGCTGTAAAGAAAATGCCAGCTGCGTCGGGTGAAGGCCGCTTGGTCTTCGCCATGGACGCCACCATGAGCAGGCAACCGACGTGGGATTCGGCCCTGTCCATTCAGGGCCAGATGTTCATGGAAGCTAAAAAGGCCGGCGGGTTAGCGGTGCAACTAGTGTTTTTCCGGGGCTTCAACGAGTGCAAGTCATCGCGCTGGGTGTCTGACCCGGAAGCGCTTGCCAACATGATGTCAAAAGTCGATTGCCGTGGTGGCAATACACAAATTGGACGGGTGTTGACGCATGTCAAAAACGAAGCTGCAAAATCCAAAGTCAACGCAGTGATTTTTGTCGGCGATGCCTGTGAAGAAAATATTGACGGCTTGTCCCAAGCGGCTGGCGAAATTGGCTTGCTGGGCGTGCCGCTGTTCATGTTTCAGGAGGGCACTGACGGCGTGGCCGAACGTGCATTCAAAGAAATCGCCAAGTTGACGCGGGGTGCCTATTTCCGTTTGGATAATGCATCCCCCAAAGTGCTGGCCGAGTTGCTGGGAGCTGTTGCAGCTTACGCCACGGGTGGCAAGCAAGCGCTCGAATCGAAGTCGGGGCAGGCGGCACGTGCGTTGCTTTCGCAGTTGAAGTAGTATTTCGAAATGCCTCCATTCGTCATCGCACTGATTGTGGTTTTCGGCGGCCTGTGGCTGATCCGCAAGGCTGCCCGCACACCCCAAACTGCCATGCCAGGCTTTATGTCGAAGATGGCAGGCGTGGGCATTATGGGGATAGCAGGTCTGTTTGCCATGCGCGGCGCCATGCAGATTGCGGTGCCGGTATTTCTGTTTGGCTTGGGATTAGTGGGAAAGGGTTCAGCTTTTCCGAATGGCTTCAACTGGGGCAAAAACAAAACACCCAATCAGAAAAGCCGGGTCGCCACAGCACTGCTTGCCATGGAACTTGACCACGACAGCGGCACAATGGATGGCGATGTGCTGGCTGGGCCCTGCAAGGGGAAGCGCTTGTCATCATTAGGTCAGGAAGAAATGATGGCGTTTCACGGCTTGTGCAGGCAAGCAAATGATCAAAGCCTGCCGCTCTACGAAGCGTGGCTTGACCGCGCGCAACCCGAATGGCGGGCGGCTTGGGGCGGCGGCGCGAGGTCATCAGCGACGAGCAGTGGAGTGATGACACGCGAAGAAGCCTATGCAGTTTTGGGGCTTAAATCTGTTGCGACACCGGACGATATCAAAATAGCACACAAACGCCTGATGAAAGACTTTCACCCCGATAAAGGTGGATCAGATTATCTGGCAGCGAAGATCAATGC
>JANMEM010000538.1:0-5928 GCA_031376985.1 Hyphomicrobiales bacterium | reverse complement strand
GAAGATTCCGTCCGTATACAGATTATCGTTCCGACTGCTGACCGTTATGGCGGCATGGTCGAGGAGGTGCTGCGACTGGCACCGGATGATTTTGCGATTCTCGGCACATCAATGGGCGGGCGGCTGGCGCTTGAGGTGGCTATGGCTGCACCTGATCGTGTGGAGGCACTTTGCATTATTGGTGCAGGTGCAGGGCCCGTGGCCGATCAAGCGTCGGGTCTCAAGCGCTCAGCGAGGATTCGAAGAGGTGAGAGACTGCTGGTCATCACCGAGATGGGACAAATGGTTGCGCATTTGCAAGGTCCGCGTGGGGGTGCAACACGCGAGGCTTTCGTTGACATGGGCACGGCGATGGATGTCGCATTGTTGGCGCGGCAATCGGACGCCTTGGCACACCGTGATGACCTTTGGGACCGTCTTTCTGAAATCGGATGCCCCACACTTTGTTTGTGGGGCGAACATGATAAATTTTCGCCTGCTGCTGACGGATTGCGGATTGCCGAAGCTGTGCAATATGGCAGCTATGTTGAGATCTCAGATTGCGGACATTTTCCGACGCTGGAATACCCGGATGACGCGACCGAAGTGATTTCGATGTGGCTTGATGATATTGATGACGTGGGTGAAGACCTGGATTGAAGGCGTTATTTCAGGCTGATGATATAGTCCGAAATCGCCTTCACATCAGCTTCGGGCAGTTTTGACAGGTTGGTTTGCACATGGCCCATGCCGCCCGAGGACATGCGGCCATAGCCCATCATTTCACCGTTTTGGAACGCCAGAGTCAAATCAGCTGCGTCCTTGTATTTGCCGCGTCCCACCAGATCGTGCAACGACGGAACTTTGCCCGTACCTTCCGGATGGGGACCACCCGCGAGATATTTTGACATGTTGGAGGTCATGAAAAGAGTGCGGGGGGTGTGGCACTCGTTGCAATGACCTGGGCCATCCACAAGGTATTTCCCACGGTTCCAGCTTTCGCCCTGAGTAGCGTCAGCGACGGTTTTGGTTTCGTCGAGGCCAATAAATTTCCATGCGCCAAGGCCACGGCGAACGATGGGAAGGGCGAACACGTCATGACTACGCACTGCATTTTTAACAGGCGTCAGCGTCATCAGGTAAGCCTTGATGTCGAGTACGTCTTCAACTTTCATGTGGGCGTAGGATGTGTATGGAAACGCCGGGATCAGGTGGCCGCCGTCTTTGCCAATGCCTTTTTGCATGGCGTTGACGAATTCGATGTCCGCCCACTTGCCGATTCCAGTTTCGGGGTCTGGCGTGATGTTGGGCGGATACAAGACGCCCACAGGTGTGACCAGTGCAGTTCCGCCAGCTGGAAGCAACGAGTCAACGTCGGTCAAGTCTTTAGACGGCAAATGGCAGGAATGGCAGCCACCCGCATTGTAAAGTACCGCTCCATTTGCCACGTCTGCGGTATGCGCAGGCAAGGCATCCGCTGTCAGGGGTCGTGGAATTGTGATGACCCAAAATGCTGCCAAGCCCAGCGCTGCCAGCAGCGCCAGACCTGTGAAGTTACGTTTGGTGAACAGCCTCGGAATGGCTTATTCCTTTGGCCTGCGGAATGACTCGTGGCAGGTTTTGCAGCCGCCGCCAAAAGCGCCGAATGCAGCTTTGAAGCTTGCTTCGTCAGTGGCTTTTGTGAGCGTTACATAAGCATTGTAAAAGTCTGTGCCGGCCTTTTCAAAGCCCTTGGCGTCCGTCCAGATTTCTGGCTTGGCCCATGTTTCCAGTGTTTCGCCCTTTTGGGTATCTGCACCCCACCATTTTCCCCAATCGGCCCCGGCAGCACCATCAGCCGCCAAGGCAGCGTCCATGGTCGCCTTGTCATAGGGCTTTTCGCCTTTGAGAACTGGCACTGCCACAGCCATGAAAGCACCATGGGCTTTCATATAAGCTTGACGGGCCTTGATGGCATCATCAGCAGGACCAGCAAAAGCCGCCGAGGCAAAGCTCAATGCAAGAGCCGCTGCAACGAGAGTAGATTTGATCATGGGGTGGTTCCTTTCTCCAGACACTAAGGGCTTGTCGTGTCAGCGAAATTTGCGGAAACAAATCAAGCTACACCAAGATAAGACTTTCAAGCTATCACGAATTTGAGTTTCGGCAAGTGGGGTTTTTCAGATTTACCGGCGCTTAACCATGCCATGTGAATGCCTGATGAACGCCCCGTTGCAGCCTGCTTCATCGGGCATGTGCTTAAAGGCTTCGTAAGTTCAAACCACGTATACGAAGCCACAAAAGGAAGCCATCATGTCGAATTCTAACAACATCCAAGTCACTCAGCTTAAACGCCTGAGCCCGGAATTGGCGGAAGTGTTGCATATGCTGAAATCACTTGAAACCCAACCAAATACCAAGCTGGTTCCTATATCTGTCAGATAAATCTGTTGCGGACTTTAAATGAGTCTGCGTCTGGCGCTACCTAACGCGCCGTCTTTTTTCCAATATTCAATTCGTTGGAAGTGTTATTTGCGCTCAGCGCATTTGCCACTGGGCTGCCACTTGCAACAGCACAACTGAGTCAGGCCAAGTGTTATCTTTCTCATGGTGCTTCAAGAGCAAAAGAAGATTCGTGACATCAAAACTGGTGGCAACGCTTTTGAGGGCCTTGCGGCAATGATTTGCAGTATCGCTGTCACCGACCTCACGGCACGAGCTATAGGCTAAAATCAGATGATTGATTTCTTTGGCTGCTGCTTTCATCAGATTTGAAAGTGTTCCGGGTGGCAAGCTGGTCGTCAGCATGGTCCAGTGAAGCGGCGATTGGTCGGTTATTTCCCGCGGTGTCGTCTTTCTGGCAGAGAGCACCCTTTGCATGGCCATTTGCAGTTCATTGCTATTGGCTGGCTTCGGCAAGGCGCTATCAAAAGCATCACGCCATACACAATGTTCGGTCGAATCGGCCAAGAAAGCTGACATGGCGAGAATGGGGGTTTCGCGGCAGGGACCAGTTCCAGCGCGGATGTTGCGGGCAGCGGTTACGCCGTCCATGACAGGCATTTCAATATCGAGCAAGATCACATCATAAGCGTTGAGCTTGGCTTTTTCGAAGGCCAATTCACCATCTTCGACGGCTTCGACATCAAAGCCCATGCGTTCCAGCAAAGCAGTTGTGACAATGCGGGCGGTGGCCTGGTCTTCGGCATAGAGAACACGGCGCTTTTGCCCATCGGCGCGCCGAAACGACTTGTCGTTTCCAGTGTTCGCTAGTGCTGCTGCGGCCGACATACTGACTCCTGTTCACTTGGGCTGAACCTAGCGGTCCAATCCTTGCCGAGGGGTAATCAGGATCGTCTGATGTCCGTGTTTTGATGTGGATGCTTAACGGGTGGTGAAGCTGCTACTTTGTTCCGAACATGCGATCCCCGGCGTCGCCCAATCCCGGAACAATATAGCCAAGGTCATTTAAATGTGAGTCCACAGCGGCTGTGAATATCGGCACGTCAGGATGTTCTTCATGAAATCGCATAATCCCCTCCGGTGCTGACAGCAAAGTGACCAAACGAATGTCTTTGGCACCTTTTTCCCTCAGGCGCTT
Source organism: Hyphomicrobiales bacterium (assembly GCA_031376985.1). Classification (GTDB taxonomy): domain Bacteria; phylum Pseudomonadota; class Alphaproteobacteria; order Rhizobiales; family Aestuariivirgaceae; genus Aestuariivirga. The sequence goes on along the minus strand of JANMEM010000538.1, from coordinate 2,369 downwards.
GACGGCGGCGGACACGGAATTTCCGGTGGCAAGCATGGGATCAACAACGATAGTCCGACGATCTGCAATGTCTTCCGGCACTTTCAGATAATACTCGATGGGTTGAAGGGTTTTGTGATCGCGATAAAGCCCGATATGGCCGACGCGGGCCGAGGGGATGAGCGAGAGCATTCCCTCCAGCAGACCATTGCCCGCCCGCAGCACAGAAACGATCACAAGCTTCTTGCCTTTCAGAATCGGCGCTTCCATTTCAGCCAGTGGCGTGTCGATGACCTGCGTGGTCATGGGCAGATCTCGACAGACTTCATAGGCGAGGAGATGACTGATTTCATGCAGTAGCTGGCGAAAGACTGCGGAGGGTGTGTGCTTGTCGCGCATCAATGTGAGCTTGTGCAGCACCAGCGGGTGGTTGACGACCGTGAGATTATGGGGGGGCTTGAATTCGATTTTGCCTGGCATGGTGATGCTCCTTGGAAGGTCTTTTGCAACGTTGTGGGCTGTGCGAACAGGGGGCTGTTCACGCTATCCACCTTTTTCGACCATGCTAATCTTTGACTCTTGCAAACCACGAGAAAAATGACTAGATTGCTGTAACGAAATTTGTTACGGATAAGTCATGACCGCACCTTCCATACCCGCAGGCACCCGCATTGGCCATGTCCACTTGAAAGTGGCTGACCTTGAGCGGGCACTGGGCTTTTACATGGGAGTTCTGGGTTTTGATATGGTGCAACGCTATGGTGACCAGGCCGCTTTTGTGTCGGCTGGTGGCTATCATCATCATATTGGTTTGAACACATGGGAAAGCAAAGGCGGTTCGCCGCCGCCACCAGGTTCAACCGGGCTTTATCACACGGCAATTTTGTATCCGACACGGGTTGATCTCGCCAATGCGTTCAAGCGGGTTTTGGCTGCGGGTGTTGAACTTGATGGTGCAGCTGACCATGGCGTTTCGGTTGCGCTGTATTTCCGTGACCCTGACCAAAATGGCATCGAACTCTATTGGGACAAGCCGGAAGCTGAATGGCCCCGTGGACCAGACGGTAAACTGGCCATGTCCAACGCGCGTATCGACCTCAAAGAATTACTCTCAATTGCAACTCAATAAACTGAAAAAAATCGAAGGAAAATCAAAATGGCAAAAGTACTTGTTCTCTACTATTCCGCCTGGGGCCACATGGAAACCATGGCCTATGCTGCCGCTGAAGGTGCAAAATCCGCAGGCGCCACGGTTGACGTGAAGCGCGTTGCTGAAACCGTGCCGGAAGATATCCAGAAGGCCTATCACTACAAGATGGACCAGAAAGCCCCGGTGGCCGTTCCCGATGATCTTGCAAATTACGATGCCGTGATTTTCGCCACGGGCACACGCTATGGCATGATGACGGCGCAGATGAAGAATTTCCTCGACCAGACCGGCGGCCTCTGGATGAAGGGTGCGTTGGTTGGCAAGGTCGGGTCGGTGATGACGTCATCGGCCACGCAACATGGCGGGCAGGAGTCCACCATTCTCTCGTTCCACACAGTTCTCTTGCACCATGGTTTTGTGATTGTGGGGCTTCCCTATGCCTATCAGGGCCAGATGGGCCATGATGAAATTCGTGGTGGCTCACCTTATGGTGCATCGACTGTCACAGGTGGTGATGGCTCGCGCCAGCCTGCCCAACACGAGTTGGACGGGGCGACGTATCAAGGAAAGCGCGTTGCGGAGATTGCGGCAAAGCTTGTCGCTTAACCCGACTCCCTCACGCGGAGGTGCCCGTTTCATCGCGGGCCTCGAAGCGCCCTCGCTTGTGGCGCATCCTTCGAGGCTCGCAAGGGCTCGCACCTCAGGATGAGGGGGTTTGCAAAACTTTCGGTAAAGCCTCGGCCAACAGGTCGAGGCTTTTTTTATTGCCGCAGCTGATGCGAATGCAGCGGTTGAGTGGAGCCACGCCCGGCATGCGGATGAAGATGCCGTGTGTGAGAAGACCTTCGACGATTGACTTTGCGTAAGCGCCGTCACGGCCACAATCGATGCACATGAAATTGGTGGCGGTGGGGAGTGGCTTCAAGCCGTTGGCCCTTGCGATTTCAGCGATGCGATAGCGGGCTGTGATGACTTCGAATTTGACGTGGGTCACCCAGTCCTGATCCTGAATTGCGGCGATGGCACCGGCCTGTGAAATTCTGGATATGCCGAAGTGATTGCGGATCTTGTCGAAGGCGGAAATGATTTCCGGATGACCGATGACGTAGCCTACGCGTATGCCTGCAAGCCCGTGGGCTTTTGAGAAGGTTCGGAAACGCAGCAGGTTTTTGCGCGTCAGGTCAATGTCTGGTGCAGTGCCGTCGGGTGCGAATTCGATATAGGCTTCGTCGAGGATGAG
>JANMEM010000534.1:0-4662 GCA_031376985.1 Hyphomicrobiales bacterium | reverse complement strand
AGTGCCAGATGTGTGTCGATCAATCCGACAGCCTGGAACATCATATAAACCGGAATAATGACGACGACCGGAGGCAAGATGCGCTGCGAGATAACCCAGAATAAAATGTCGCCATTGCCAAGTGTACCTTTGAAGTGTTTTCCAAAAGCACGGGCCAGCAGAAAGAACAAGGCGAGCGCCACGGCAGCAGCCACGGACCAATGAACATTCATGTAAGATGTGGCGAGGATTGAGCCGAGTGCCAATAGCACGAACATAACGATGTTGCCGAATTTTGGCTTGTATTGAATGCGGGCCAGAGCATAGGCGGCCATGCTTCCAATGACCATGCAGAGTGCCGTTGAGGCAATGCTGATGACGAATGAATTGGTGTAGGCCAAATAGACTTTGCAGATTTCAGGCTGCATGGGTTCAATGGTGACGACAGGCGAAATGATGAAGGCAAACAAATTGTGGACCAACAGCACCAATTGATGGCCAACGGCATAAAGATCGCAGTTGGGGTCTTTCATGAACTGGGCGCGCCAGCCATCCAGCGTCGGTTGAAAGTCGACGAAAGGAATATAGTAGGGGCCTTCGTTGACAATCTGCGCATCCTTGAAAGCAGTGATGAGAACCCAGTAGAGCGGGAACAGCACGAAGGCAGACCAGAAGGCCAAGAGCGAGTAGGCAACAATATTTGCTGCCGGCGACATTTTGCCAACTGTTGGCGGTTCGAAAAGGCGCTGCATCAGGCTGCGCTGGGTCTTGTCGAGTTTGTAGGATGTGTTGCTCATGCATGAGCCTTCCGCAATTGCTTCAAGACCACATAGTTGAAGAAAGATGAACACACCACGACGGTGAGAATGAGCAGGAGATAAGCGATGGCGGCAGATTGGCCGGAGTCATTGGCACGCCAGATGAAGTAGGAATGCAAAGACATGGATTCGGTTGCAATGCCGGGGCCGCCAGACGTCATGATATTCGGTAAATCGACAATCTTGAAGGCTTCAATCATGCGAATGAGAATGACTGTTGCCGCCACCGGCACAATTTGCGGCCAGGTGATTTCGCGGAATATCTGTATGCTTGACGCGCCATCAACCTGGGCGGCTTCGACCTGATCTTTTGATACGTTTTCCAGTGCAGCCAACATGACGATGAAGATAAAGGGTATCCACTGCCAACTATCCCCCACGATGATGAACCAGCGCGCCGCCCAGGCATCAGTTGACCACGCCCAATCGCGGAGACCGATAAACTCCCAAAATGGTGTGAAAGGGCCTTTCGTGATGTCGAGGATCATTCTGAAAGCATAACCAACACCCAAAGGTGTGATCATCAATGGAATAAAGAAAATCACGCGAAAGAAGTTCTTTCCGGCAATGGGCTGTGAACACAGAAATGCCAAGGCTGTTCCAATGACGAACTGGATGCTGCAGCCGACAATGACATAGAACAGGGTTGTGAGCAGTGTGCCCCATTGATTGCCCGATAACAGCGTAAATCCAAGCAACAATGCGATTCCAGAACCGGCACTTGCGCTGATCAGACGCCCTGTCATGCCGATCCATGATGCGCCATTTTTGAATGAGCGATATAGCCACCAAAGGGAGGCGCCAATGACGATGATGCTCAGGAGCCAGCCCAGAATGCTCATTGTCTCGATGCGACCGAGGAAGTGGACCTGTTCGTTTCCGAGAAATTGCTTTTGAAAATTGCGCAAGCCAACGAAGCGGAATTTCAGACCGTCAGGCGAGAAGGTCACTTTGCTGAGTGCGAAAACGATAGAATAAAACGTCGGGAAAATTGCGAAAATCAGAATGAGTGTAACGGCGGGTGCAATGAAGAATGTGCGGGAGTGGCGGTCAAACCATTCGCCCCAGGATTCCTGGAAAGCCGCTGTCTCGTTTGCCACGTTTGCCCCTGCACCGAAAATGAATCGAAAATACGAGGCCGGAGCATGCTCCGGCCTCGCGATAGTTTCAAATCTTACTTGATGCCAAGGGCCAAGGCCTGAGCCTTGATCTGGGCGTCACGGCCTTGATCTTCCGTGATTTCTTCCCAGCCTGCATCAATGTTCTTCAGGGCTTCATCAACCGTGATTTCGCCAGCGAGATAGCGGGCCAACTCACGGTCCAGAACAACGCCTGAGTAGGACGCAGCACCTGGAATTTTGAAGTCCGAGGCCATGTTGGCGTTGTTCAATGCGCCGTTCACAGCACCCAGATAGTTTTCAGCAGCTTCCTTGGAGAAGCCAGCCTTGACCCACAGATCAGTGTTGGTGAGCTGTGAAATGCGGTAGGCGTTGTAGCCTGTTGTACCAATCGTCACGTCGAGGTTGGATTGGGCGGCTTGGTTCATGTATGACAGGAAGTCATAGCCTGCTGCCTTTTTCTTGGCATCAGCCTTTGCGTTGATGGCGCCTGCCCAACCACCGAAAGCGGCGAATGGTGCGTAGTTGATGCCGTCAATCGAGTAAGGCGCGTTTTCCTTGGTTACCGGAACAAGCTTGCCTGTGGCGCGGTCAAGCACTTCCTTGGTGCCCAAAGCGGAAATGGCATAGAGCTTGTCCTTGATGGCAGTTGCGTCCTTTTCGAGGGACAATGGACCTGGATCACCCCATTCGATGAGCAGGCCGCAACGGCCAGCCTTGAACAGACCACGGGTATCACCGATGTCCATGTTCAATTCTTCTGGTGGACCAAATTCGCCCGTCGCCTTGTACAACTCGAAAGCCTTTTTCCAGGCATCGTTGTTGATCATTGGCTTCATTGTGGCGTTGTCGAAGTGGAAGCCCTGTGAGGTGCCTTGGGTCTGCAAAAAGGCAGCGGCCATGGTTTGAATGGCAAAGTATGATTGCGCATTACGCTTCTTGAAGATGCAAGAGCCATAGTCAGCTACGCCATCACCGTTCATGTCTTTGCCATGAATGGCCTTGGCGGCTGCCAAGTAGTCTTCCCATGTTTTGGGAACGGCAACGCCAGCGGCTTCAAGAATGTCCTTGCGATAATAGACCATCTGGAAGTCGCCATCGACCATCAGCATCTTGGTCTTGCCCCCGATCTTCTGACCGAATTCGCGGAAATAAGGCGCGATGTCAGCCATGTCGATCTTGGTGTCTTTGGCAACATAGGGGTCCATGTCTTCGAGAAGGCCTGCCGCGTCAAGCTCAACGCCCCAGCCAGCAGCGAACACGCCAACATCAATTGAGTTGGTGCCCGTGGTCCAGTCCGTCTGGATCTTCGGGAAAATTTCGGCAAACGGCACTTCGGTGACAACAATCTTGGCACCGGTTGCGGCTTCGAATTCCTTGCCGCGCTGGGCAAGGCGTTCAGCAATCACCGGGCCAGGGCGCGTGAGAATGTTGACGGTTACGCCCTCATACATCATTTCCGCTGAAGCTGTGGCAGCCAGACCGCACACAGCAACACCAGCGAACAAGACGCTGGTCATCATAGATTTCATTTTCATATGGTATCCTCCCGTTTCTTTTACATATCCGTGGTCGCTGCACTTGTGGTGCGGCAACATCGAATGGCTTTTGTGGCTGTTGCAACGCATATCGTGCAAATTTGCATTCGGTATTTGTCTAGCCAACTGTTATATCAATTCATTGCCCACTTTCGGCATGTCCGCAAGCGCAAAAATGTGTTTGTCTACCAATAGCTTGAAATTTCAAACGAGCTGGGCAATTGCTCAGACACAACAAGAAAGCCCTGCCTATGAAACAAGCAGATGCCATTGAATTGACCGTCTCCGCCACCCAATCCGGCACGTTTGCAGGGCGGGTGTGGCGCACAAACGTGGGACCAGCGGTTGTTGCGTTGCGAAATGGCAGGGTGATCGACATTACTTCGAAGACCATTGCAACGATGCGTGATCTTTGTGAAGCCGCAGATACAGCTTCTCTTATTGAAGATGCAGATGGTGAGGATTTGTGTGGTGTTGATGAGTTGTTGGCCGGTAAAAGCCGCGATGTAAAAATTATTGCGCCTATTGATCTGCAAGCCATCAAGGCTGCGGGTGTGACATTTGCATCTTCAATGCTGGAACGTGTCATTGAAGAAAAGGCCCGTGGTGATGCGAGCTTGGCTGACGCCATACGCGCCGACATTACGCGGCTGATTGGTGATGACCTGTCGAAGCTGGTGCCGGGTTCGCCTGAGGCCATGGCGTTGAAGCAATCCTTGATCGAAAAGAAAAGCTGGTCGCAATACCTCGAAGTGGGAATTGGGCCTGATCCTGAGATTTTTACAAAGTCGCAAGTGATGAGCGCTGTGGGCTTTGGCGCCGATGTTGGTATTCATCCCGTGTCATCGTGGAACAACCCGGAGCCTGAGGCGGTGATTGTTTCGAATTCACGAGGCAAACTTGTCGGCGCGACATTGGGCAATGATGTGAACCTGCGCGACGTTGAAGGGCGTTCAGCCCTGCTGTTGTCGAAGGCCAAAGATAACAATGCATCCTGCGCGCTTGGGCCATTTATCCGGTTCTTTGATAACGGTTTTTCGATTGAAGATGTGAAGTCGATGGACATCACGCTGGAGGTTGAACACGTTGATGGTTTTCATTTGAAAGGGGCCAGCAACATGCGGAAGATCAGCCGCAGCCCGGAGAGTCTGGCCAAGGCCACGCTCAACCAACATCATCAGTATCCGGATGGATTTGTGTTGTTCTGCG
>JANMEM010000528.1:0-4691 GCA_031376985.1 Hyphomicrobiales bacterium | reverse complement strand
GCCAATGCTCAGTTCGCCGTCAGCCACCATGTTGGTCACATCGGCCTGGGCTTTCGGAAATTGCTTGCCTTCGCGCCAACTCACCTTGTGAAGCTCATCAAGAGAGCTGGCCCAGAGACCTTCATATTGTGCAAAGGCTGCCGTATCGCCGGGCTTTCTGAAAACGCTGGCGTCCTGCACCGATTCAAACAGCACCTGTTTCAAAAACGTGGTGCCGTGAAAATCCGGTGGGGCCGGATAGCTGACGCGGCCTGGATTTTTCGTGGCAAAGCTAATCAACTCGTTAAAGGACAGCGGCGGCGTTGACACTTTTGAACCATCGGCAAAGAAGGTCAATTGCGCCATGCCCCAGGGGGACTCCAGCCCTTCAACGGCTTCACTGAAATCCTGCGTTGTTGTGGGCTTGCCCGCAACATCTACCAACGCAAAATTCGGCAACGCTTCTGCAAATGGACCATACAACAATTTGCCGGTCTTCATGGCACGGAAGTTTTCACCATTGATCCAGACCATGTCGACGGAACCATCGGCCTTGCCTGCAGCCACTTCATCACGCACACGTTTCACGACTTCAGCAGTGTCAGTGATTTTGGTGTGTTCGACAGTGACGCCATAGCGCTTTTTCACTTCTTCGCCCGCCCATGCAATATAGGCATTGATGGTGTCGGAACCTGCCCAGGCGTTGAAATAAACCGTCTGGCCTTTGGCTTCAGTTTCGATGGCAGCCCAATCAGCGGCGAAAGACGTTCGGCTGATCAAGGGCATAAAGGCGGCGAAGAAGTGAAAAAGCGCTATGGCGTTACTGTTTCTCACACCAAGATCACCGACACTGCCGAAGTCGTAAAGCGCGTGCGCGATGAAGTGGCGGCTGGCAAAGCAGATGGCTCAGTCGACCTCGTCTGGATCAACGGCGAAAACTTCCGCGCCATGAAAACCGACAAATTGCTGTTCGGGCCATGGTCTGAATCAACACCGAATTTTGCGCTGGTCGATGTTGAAGGCAAGCCAACAACGAAGCAGGATTTCAGTGAAGCCGTCGAAGGTCTGGAATCGCCTTGGGGCATGGCGCAACTCACGTTCTTTGCCGATGGCGCCAAGGTAACAAACCCTCCGCGTAGCATAAATGAACTCATTGCCTATGCGACGCAAAACCCTGGACGCGTGACATATCCCGCACCGCCTGATTTTCATGGCACCACTTTTCTCAAGCAAGTGCTTTATGAGTCAGTGCAGGACATCAGCGTCTTTGCAAAGCAGGGTGATGAGGCGACATTCAAACAATACGAGGATGTGTGGGCAAAGTCCCTCAATGAGTTGCACAAGGTGAGTTGGCGCGACGGCAAGCAGTTCCCCAAGGCGCAGGCCGATGTGACCAACATGGTGGCCGACAGTGAATTGCTGATCGGCATCACTTTCAACCCCAATGAACCCGCCAACCTCGTGGCGGCAGGGCGCATGCCTGCCGCAACAGTCGCATGGCAACATAAAAACGGCACCATCGGCAACACACATTTTGTGGCGATTCCTGCCAACGCCAAAGCCAAGGCAGGCGCACAGGTATTTGCAAATTTCCTGTTGTCGCCAGAAGCGCAAGCCAAGAAGAACGATCTCAAAATCTGGGGCGATCCAACAGTGCTGGCCGTGTCGAAATTGTCCGAGGCCGATGCGAAAATGTTCACCTCCGCACCGGCCCCCGGCAGTGTATCAATTCCCGGCCCGGCCCTGTTAGAGCCGCACGCATCATGGGTGGCTTTGCTCGAAACCGCTTGGTTAAAGCGCTACGGTCAGGGTTGATGCAAGCAGTACGGCGATATCTCGGAGCAGCACCATTGGTGCTGCTCTTTTTGTTGCCGCTGGCTCTGAGCTTGATATTACTTCTGCGGGGCCTCGTAGATATTCAGGCCTCCCAAGCTTTATTCCAACACCCGCAATTTTCCGGCGCACTGAAACTCACACTCTTCACCGGCATCACCAGCACCGCAGCGTCGCTTATGTTGGCTGTGATGATCACCTCGCAGAATCATCGCAACATCCTGCAACAAGCCAGTGTGTTTCTCTCGGTACCACACTTGGCTCTGGCTATGGGCTTGGGCTTCCTGATTGCACCCACAGGATTATTGGCGCGGTTGATTGCGGCGCTGTTCACCGGCTGGACATTGCCACCTCATTGGCAGACGACACAGGACTCCTTTGGTTTTGCCTTGATTGCAGCTCTCGTTCTGAAAGAGACCCCCTTTCTGGTCTGGGCCATGGCGAGTGTGATGCAACAGGACGAACTCAAACAGCGCTTCGCCCGCGAGACAATTGTAGCTCTCAGTCTGGGTCATGGTCTGCACGCAAGCTTTATGCGCATTGTGCTGCCGCAAGTTTTACAGCGCAGCCTTTGGCCAATCATCGCTGTGTTCAGCTACGGCATGACCGTCGTCGACATGGCCCTCGTCATCGGCCCCACCCAGCCGCCGACACTGGCACAATTGGTATGGACAGATTTGAATGACGGTGAAGTTCTGGCGAATGCGAGAGGTGCTGCCGGCACATTGGTGCTCAGTGGACTGATTATATCTGCATTGGCTATGATATTTCTGGTGTTGCGTATTACGCGCCCTTTGCAACGGCAATGGATGACGCTGGCAGCCCGGCCTGAAATCCGTTCCACTGTCCCCGCCAGAATCATCTGGCCTATCTGGGCAATTATCTATGCGTTGGTGATTGTGGCAATGGCCTTGCAATCCTTCTCCGCACTGTGGCCATTTCCGGATTTGGTGGCACCGCACTTCACGACAACGGCATGGGCCAGACTGTTGCAGGATGCTTCGCCATTCTGGACCAGTGTTGTGATCGCCATTGTGACCAGCTGTCTGGCACTGGTCGCAGTCATCGCGTGGCTTGAAACTCAATCGCAAGCCCGAGACCGGATTGCACTGGCAGCCGCAACAGCGATGCTGTGTCTCCCGGCCTTGCTGGTGGCGCTCGGCCAATATCGCCTGCTTCTGTTGGTGGGCGGCACGGGTACATGGGTTGGGCTGCTGTTTGCGCATGTCTTGTCAGTCACTGCTTATATGCTGGTGATGTTGACGGGATCCTATCGCGCCTTTGATCCACACTGGCAATCGGCCAGCCGTGGCCTCGGCGCGTCGCGTCTGACGTTTCTGAGCAAGGTGAAATGGCCGATGATGAAGGCTTCACTATTGTCCTCTCTCGCCATTGGGTTTGCTGTTTCAATCGCGCAATTCGTTCCAGCACAACTGGCAGCGGCAGGACGGTTTTCAACCTTGCCAATGGAAGCCGTAACATTATCGAGCGGCGGCAACCGGGCCTTGATTGCGGTTTATGCGCTGGTGCTGATGGCGTTGCCGCTGATTGCATTCCAGTTGTCGTCATGGGCGTCACGACCACGCTGGAGAACCGCCTGATGCTGGAACTGCGCGATATCAGTCTGGCCATCACGGACCGCGTTTTGGTGCACCCGTTTTCGCTGGCTGTGGCCGCTGGAGACATTGTGACGCTCATGGGCCCAAGTGGTTCTGGAAAATCTTCAATACTCTCATACATCGGAGGTGACTTGCTCGAGGCATTCACAGCCAAAGGTGATGTGGTGCTCAACGGACAATCACTGCTGTTGCAGCCTCCAGAAACACGCCACATCGGACGCCTGTTTCAAGATGATCTTCTCTTCCCCCATATGACGGTTGGGGAGAATTTGTTGTTTGCTGTTCCGCGTTTGCCGAAAGCCGAACGATTGACGATGGTCACAACGGCGTTGGAGCGGGCAGAGTTGACTGGCTTTGCTGACAGACCACCTCACACATTGTCCGGTGGCCAGCGCCAGCGGGTGGCGTTGATGCGTGCGCTTCTGGCGAAACCTTCCGCCATTTTGTTGGATGAGCCCTTCAGCAAACTCGACAAATCCTTGCGGGGCCAAATGCGCGATTATGTCTTCAGCCATATCAAGGCCCGCGCCATCCCTGCATTGCTGGTGACCCATGATCGCAAGGATGCACCTATCGGTGGTCGTGTGCTGGAGATTTCAAACGAGGGAGTCGTGCGCGATGTTTGATCGGCAATTGCTGGCGCTCACCAAACCTGTTGTCGACAGTGTCGCGAAACGGCTGAGTGACATAGGCGTTACTGCCAATCAGGTGTCACTGACAGGGTTTGCACTTGGCATGATTGCTGCCGTGTTGATTGCCCATGGTGAAATCATGTCTGCTATCATTCCGCTTTTGCTGAACCGCTTGCTGGACGGCATTGATGGCGCAGTGGCCCGTTTTGCCGGCCCTACAGATCGCGGTGCATTTCTCGACATCACTTTGGATTTCCTATTCTATGCTGCGGTGCCTTTGGCGTTTGGGTTCTGCAACCCGGAACGCAACGCGCTCGCATCTGCTGTGCTGCTGGCGAGCTTTATCGGCACGGGTGTGAGCTTCCTCGCCTACGCCATCATGGCCGAAAAGCGCGGCGAGAAAAGCACGGCCTATCCATCGAAGAGCTTCTACTATCTGGGCGGCCTCACAGAGGGTTTCGAAACCGTTGCCTGCTTTGTCGCCATGTGCATCTGGCCCCAGCACTTCGCGATCATCGCCTATGTCTACGCCACGATGTGTTGTGCGACGACGCTGACGCGGCTGGTGGCGGGGTGGCAGGCGTTTGGTGTGGCCAAACCTTAATGGATGTTAATAAAAAATCTTTTC
>JANMEM010000476.1:0-31910 GCA_031376985.1 Hyphomicrobiales bacterium | reverse complement strand
GATCATGACAGGGCAGGGGGATATTGGGGCGCGGTTTACGTGTTCACTGCCATCAAGGGTTTGCAGGTCATTATTGATGGACCTGTGGGTTGCGAGAATTTGCCAGTCACATCGGTGCTGCATTACACTGATGCTCTGCCGCCCCATGAACTCCCCATTGTTGTGACAGGCCTCAGTGAAGCTGAACTTGGCCAGCATGGCACGGAAGGTGCCATGCGCCGTGCCCACAAGACGCTTGACCCCGCTCTGCCCAGTGTCGTGGTGACGGGCTCGATTGCGGAGATGATTGGTGGTGGCGTTACACCACAAGGCACAGGTGTTCAACGCTTCCTGCCGCGCACCATTGATGAAGACCAATGGCAATGTGCCGACCGCGCCTTGATGTGGCTTTGGACTGAATTTGGCACCAAGAAAAAGAACGCCACGCAACGCAAACCCAAAGCTGAAGGTGAGCGCCCGCGCGTCAATATCATTGGCTCGATTTATGGCACATTCAATTCCGCATCAGACCTTGCCGAGATCACCAGGTTGGTTGAAGGCATTGGAGCGGATATCAATTTGTCATTCCCGTTGGGAAGTCATTTGGCGGAAGTGCCGCGGCTTGCCAATGCAGATGTCAACATTTGCATGTATCGCGAATTTGGCCGGAAGCTTTGCGAACAGTTGGACCGCCCTTATTTGCAGGCACCGATTGGTTTGCACTCGACAACAAAATTCCTGCGCACATTGGGTGAACTCCTGGGGCTTGATCCTGAGCCCTTCATCGAGCGCGAAAAGCACACCACGATCAAACCATTGTGGGATCTGTGGCGCTCCGTGACGCAGGATTTTTTCGGTACGGCCAGTTTCGGAATTGTGGCCAGTGATACTTATGCCCGTGGCATCCGCAACTTTCTTGAGGAAGAAATGGGATTGCCCTGTCACTTCGCAGTATCGCGTGTGGCTGGCCAGAAAACCGACAACGCAAATGTGCGCCAGATGATCAAGGACAAGCCGCCGCTCATTCTGTTCGGCTCGTTCAATGAGCGCATGTATGCTGCAGAGGCGGGCGCCAAGTGCGCCTACATTCCGGCATCGTTTCCGGGTGCAATCATTCGGCGACACACCGGCACGCCCTTCATGGGTTATGCGGGTGCGACCTATCTCATTCAGGAAGTATGCAACGGCCTGTTCGACATGTTGTTCAACATCATTCCGCTTGGCACTGATCTGGACAAGGTTGATCCAACGCCAGCGACCAGCAACCGCATGTTGGCGTGGAGCGAAACCGCGAGGGTCATGCTGGATGAAATTGTTGAGAAGCAGCCCATTCTGGTGCGCATCTCTGCTGCAAAAAAACTGCGCGACAACGCCGAACGGTTTGCACGTTCGTCAGCTGCTGCACAAGTCGAAGAACAAGATGTCTTGAAGGCCAGCCGCGCGCTGGCCGGTGTTGAATAACTCTGGAGGAACAAGCGCATGACAACAAAACATAAGCGCAAAGAGGGAGAACTGGAATTCAAGCTGCTTCTTGCAGCCACGATGCCAGTGTTCTTCGTCACAACATTTACGAGGCGGGCAATGCCGTGGAACTGGGGACGCGACAAGCGTTCGCTTGTGGAAGCCACGCGCTGTGCTGCTTACAACTCAATTCCGTTCGCCTTCATGTGATGGATGAACGGTAAGCCTTTCATCCAGGAGACTGGGTGAAATCCCGCCCCGGGGATTGCCGGGGTAATTGGGTCCGTGAGGGCCCCAGCCTGGAGGTACTTACACATGGCTGATAACAACCGGTCTGGCAGTTTGTCAGGCCTCTCCGAAGCGGAAGCCAGGGAATTCCATGGTATTTTCGTCACGAGCTTCATTGGTTTCACGGTTATCGCGATCATCGCGCATTTTCTCGTGTGGCAGTGGCGTCCGTGGCTGCCAGGCGTCAATGGTTACACCGCATCATATGTAGAAGACATCATGCCCGAGGCTTTGAAGCCTACGGCTGATATGGTTTGAGGAGAAAAGAACATGTGGCGCATGTGGCTTATGTTCGACCCAAGGCGGACTTTGGTGGCTTTGTTCACTTTCCTGTTCGTACTGGCAATCGTCATCCATTTCATCCTGTTGTCGACGAGCCGATTCAATTGGATCGAAGGCCCAGTCAAGGCAGCAGCGATCGATGTCGTAACATCCGAGATGATCGCGTAATCCGCGAATTCTCACATTCTGCGGGCGGGGCAGCAGTCTGTTCTGCCCGCAGACTTCCACTTCAATTCAGAATGGAGACTGGCCATGGCAATGCTCAGCTTTGAACGAAAATATCGCGTCCGCGGCGGCACACTGCTTGGCGGAGATCTCTTTGATTTTTGGGTTGGCCCTTTCTATGTGGGCTTCTTTGGCGTCCTCGGCATGTTCTTCACGCTGATTGGTATTGCGCTGATCGCCTATGCGGCTTCACAGGGGCCAACATGGAACCCGTTCCAGATCAATATTGCACCACCTGACATAAAATATGGTCTTGGACTCGCACCCTTGAAAGAGGGGGGCTTCTGGCAGTTCATTACATTCTGCGCCGTTGGTGCTTTCGTGTCGTGGGCCTTGCGTGAGGCTGAAATCTGCAGAAAACTTGGTATTGGCTATCATGTGCCGATTGCTTTCGGCGTGGCAATTTTAGCTTATGTAACCCTTACGATTTTCCGGCCCATGCTGATGGGAGCATGGGGTTATGGTTTCCCCTATGGTTTCATGAGCCATCTCGAATGGGTGTCCAACACCGGCTACGCCTACGCGAACTTCCACTACAACCCCGCGCACATGCTGGCGATCACGTTCTTCTTCACCACTTGCCTTGCCTTGGCGCTGCACGGTTCGCTGATTCTTTCAGCCACCAATCCGCAGAAGGGTGAGGTTGTAAAATCGGCAGAACATGAAAACGCTTATTTCCGCGACATCATCGGTTATTCCGTGGGCACACTCGGCATTCATCGCCTCGGGCTGTTTCTCGCACTCAGTGCCGTGTTCTGGAGTGCCGTTTGTATCATCATCTCCGGTCCACTCTATGCAGGCTCGTGGCCTGAGTGGTGGAACTGGTGGCTCGAACTTCCAATCTGGTCTTGACGGGAGAAAGACATGTACGAATATCAGAATATCTTTACCCGCGTTCAGGTTCATGGACCTGCCGACATGGGAATTCCGCTGCGGCACACAAATTTTACGCGCCAAGGCACGCCAAGTTTCAACCGATGGCTCGGCAAAATTGGTGACGCCCAGGTTGGTCCGATCTATCTTGGCTTTCTTGGTCTGGCATCGTTGATCTGCGGCTTTGTTGCCATTGAAGTCATTGGACTGAACATGTTGGCTTCGGTCAATTGGTCGCCCATTGAATTCCTGCGGCGGTTCTTCTGGCTGACGCTTGATCCGCCTGCGGCAAAATATGGTTTGGGTTTTGCCCCGCTCAAAGAGGGTGGCTGGTGGCAGATGGCTGGTTTCTTCCTTACAGCGTCAGTGCTGCTGTGGTGGGCTCGCACTTACCGCCGCGCCCGCGCCTTGGGCATGGGCACCCATGTTTCCTATGGCTTTGCAGCGGCGATCTGGTTGTTCCTTGTTTTGGGTTTCCTGAGGCCCTTGTTGATGGGCAATTTCAGTGAAGCGGTTCCGTTTGGAATATTCTCGCATCTGGAATGGACGAACAACTTCTCGGTCGTTTACGGAAACCTGTTCTACAATCCCTTCCATATGATCTCTATTGCGTTCCTCTATGGATCAGCTTTGCTGTTTGCCATGCATGCCGCAACCATTCTGGCCGTGTCGCGTTACGGCGGGGAACGTGAAATTGAGCAGATTGTAGATCGTGGTACTGCCTCAGAACGTGCTGCATTGTTTTGGCGCTGGACCATGGGCTTTAATGCGACAATGGAATCCATCCATCGCTGGGCCTGGTGGTTTGCTGTGCTCTGCCCGATTGCCGGCGGAATTGGAATTCTGCTGACGGGCACTGTTGTCGATGATTGGTATGGCTGGGGTATCAAGCACGGCCTTACAACCGGAGCTCCCTATGAGCTGACCGCTCCTTCGACGTTACCCTGAAGTTGTCGGTCCCGCGCATACTCTTTTATCCCCGCGGGCGGGATTGACATAACTGCCATAGGCAACCTGGCGAGCTTGATGCTCGCCAGGTTTTTTTAACCTTGCCTGTGTCTAAAACAAAATGCCCGGAGTTTCCTCCGGGCATTTGTTTCTTGCCTTTGATCACATCAGGGTGCGGCAGCTTTTTCCAACTCGGCAGCAAAGCGCTTTCCGACTTCGCCCGGAAACTTCAATGCCTTGATCTCGTCAGAGACCGGAGCCGTTCCCACCTGTACGATGGCAACCATTCCCATGGGGTAATGTGGCGTACATTTCAGGCCGTAGATGCCTTCCTTGTCGACGGTGAACACCAGCTCGGCGTTCATCTTGCCTTTTACTTCTACCGCTCCGGCCGGCCAAACCTTTGGAAGCGGTACTGCAAAGTGCCCCTTGTCCACTGGTACAATCTTGATGGTGTCCCCCAAGGCAGCTCGCACAAAGTCTGGTTCGAACACCATGGCTTTGCCATCGGCCCCTTTGTTTTTCATGTTGATAATGTGCTCGGCGGCACTGGCATTATTAGCCACCATGGACAGGGCAATCACACTCGCCGTGACAAGAATTAGCTTATTCATATTCAATACTCCAAGTTTCGTTCGTAAATCTGAGCTACATACGTTTGTAGTTCCGACCAAGATTACTTATGGTCCCAAATTGTATTCAAGTTGTGGCATTTGGCGGCGGTTGGGCAGTCTGCTGCAGGGGTGCCTTTCGCAGAACTGTCAGGTCGCTTGAATTTGCGCAAAAGCAACTGATGCGTAATGCGTGCGCAAAGGACCGGACTTTTGCTGCAACCTGTTCCGGCCCCTGAGTGGCAGCGTCAAGAAGTGCGGCAGCTTGTCCCACGAGGGATGCCCCCAACCTCAAGGCCTTTGCACCATCAAGGCCGTGCCGAATGCCACCTGATGCGATCAGCGGCAGATGTGGCAAAGCGTTGTGAATGTCCGTAAGCGCCTTCAGCGTGGGGATGCCCCAGTTGCGGAAAATTTCAGCAAGAGCCTGTTCTTCTGTATCAATGGATCGTCGGCCTTCGACTGCTGCCCAGCTTGAACCGCCGACACCTGCGACATCAATGGCCGAAACGCCGCAGCTTGCCAGTCGTTGGGCTGTAGAAACAGAAATGCCAGCTCCGACCTCTTTCACAATCACCGGCACTCCGACGTTTCGGCAAACCTCGGCGATGGCTTTTTCAACACCGATCCAATTGCGGTCGCCACCGGGTTGCAGCGCCTCTTGCAAGGGATTGAGATGGAGGATCAAGGCATCCGCCTCGATAAGTTCTACGGCTCGTTTCGCGTCATCAACTGTCATGCCATGGGTGAACTGCACCGCCCCCAGATTGGCGTAAAGTGGGATGTCCGGCGCAACCCGGCGGATGGACTTGTCGAGGCCACTGGCCTTTCCACCGCCCAAGGCGATGCGTTGAGATCCCACGCCCATGGCGAATCCCAATTCCTGGGCTGCTTCTGCAATTGCAAGATTGATGCTGCCACCTTTTTCCGGACCTCCGGTCATGGAGGAGGCAAGGAAAGGCAGTTTCAAACGTTTGCCGAGAAACTCAGTCGAGAGGTCGATGGATTTGAAGTCAATATCCGGCAAGGCACAATGTTCAAAATTCACGTCATCAAATCCAGTGGCAACGCTGTGTTTTGCTGCACCAGACAGAATGATCTCGATGTGATCTTTTTTTCGTTGTTCAATATCAGTGGCAGGCGCAACGCTTTGGTCCTTCGCGCGGTTGCGCAATTCAAGCACTGCGGCACTGTCGCGTGCTGCTACTGCGGAGAGTGTTTTGTGACGCGCAACCATTGCAGGATTTCCAAAACATGAAAGACAAAACTGAGTGACAGGAAAATGGCGGTGCTAGTCCATGGTTGTTGCAGCAGTGCTGACCGCATGGCCAATACCAAACAGGCACCCGCTGCAAGCCCGGCCAACATACCCGGAAAACGTTTCAAATATCGCGCAAAGAAAAGCGCTTCTGCCAACATGATGGCAAGGATGAGAATTGCGATATTGCCTGATTGAAACAATGCTTCAAAGCTCATGGTCTGTTCAATCTTACAATCGTGAAATTAAGAAGTCCTGCAATCGTCACCCAACCGATGTAAGGCAACAACAGGAATGCCGCCGTGCGCGAAGAATTTCCCAGAACAAGGATCAGAACAGCGATGCTGAGCCAAAAAAGGACGAGTTCCGCCAATGCCAAGGCAGGTTTTTTCATAACAAAGAACAAAGCACTCCAAGCAACGTTCAGCAAAGCATTGGCGGCAAGTGCCCACAACATTGTGCTTCTTTGAAACGATGTTGCCGATTCCCAAGCATAGGCGATGGCGATGGTCAGACAGATGAAAACCAAAGTCCAGATCGGTCCGAAGGCCCAGTCAGGCGGCTTCCATGCGGGTTGTTTCAAGGCATAATACCAAGGCGAAAGTTTCGTGAGCAGACCTCCTGCTATGGCAAGTACCACGCAGAACACGGCACCTGCCAAAAGCGCCTGATAGAAAGGCGTGGTTGGCATCATGGTGCGACCAGTCCCAACAGGTGCGCCATGTCTTTCAAGAAGATTCGCATGTGGGCAAGCGGATTGGTCCGGTGCATTTTCTTTTCTGTATAGGCAGCCCAAGTCAGGCGTTGCACATCCTTGTCACGGCACATGCTGACGAAGCGCTCGCGGCGTTTGTCGCTGCCATACCAGAAATGCTGCATGACCGAGAGCACCCTGAAAATCATTCCATGGGCGCGCATGAAGCGCTTTCGGGCCAGTGCCAAAGTGCGCCCATCAGATGTTTGGAGAAAGGCCAGCGCAGTATCAGCCGCCAGTTCTCCGCCCAGCATGGCGTAATAAATACCTTCACCAGACGCAGGTGCAACCACGCCTGCCGCATCGCCTGCCAGCAGCACATCGCGGCCATTGTCCCAACGCCGCAACGGCTTCAAAGGAATGGGAGCACCTTCCTTGCGAATGGTTTTGCTGTCGGCCAAGCCAGCATCCTGACGCAGTTTGGCCACCGCTTCGCGCAGGGCAAAACCTTTATGGGCGCTTCCGGTTCCGATGCTGGCGGTTTTGCCATGGGGGAAAACCCATGCATAGAAGTCTGGCGAATAGCGGGCATTATAATATACGTCGCAACGTTCAGGTGAATAGGTTTCGGCAGAATCCGGGCGCTCAACAATTTCGTGATAGGCAAAGACAAGTTTGGTTTTATGGGCGTCTGGAATGTGGTCGCGGCCAAGCTTTGACAATGCACCATCAGCGCCGATGGCCAATCTAGTGCGTGCGGATGCTTTGCTTCCATCTTTCAATTCGAAATGGATGCGCAAAGTGCCATCACCATCGCGGGAGGAACACGTGTAATTGCCGGTGACGCGCTCGGCACCTGAATCAGCTGCGCGAGTTCGCAGATATTCGTCAAACTGATCGCGGTCGACCATGCCGACATAACTGCCGTCCACCGGCATATGTGCGAGGCGTCCACTGGGTGACACGATACGGGCGGCGTCAATGCGGGCCACGATGAGATGGGCAGGGATGGCGTAATCACGGATCAGCCGTGGAGGTACCGCGCCGCCACAGGGTTTGATGCGGCCTGCCTTGTCGAGCAATAATACACGCGCACCTTTTTGTGCGATTTTTTCTGCTGCCGTTGCACCAGCCGGACCACCGCCGACGACAATGACGTCATAATTCTCATTCATGCTCAATGCCCCAGATCATGTTGTGCTGCGAGCACGAAAGGATTTTCCGCAGTTTGCTTGATGCCCACACGCATCGCCAAGAACGCTGATGCGATGAACAACGCAGCTTCCAGTGCAAACACTACGCCGTAACTGATAGCGTCAGAGTGCGTAAACAGTTTCAGGATGTCAGCCAGTGCAGTGCCAACAAAGCCGCCTGCACCGAAAGCTATGGCCTGTGATGCGCCAAACAGACCCATGCGCAAACCCTCTTGCGATTTGTGCCCCATGGCGACGGTAAACATTGAACCGATGGCTGCGACTGCAAAAACGCCATTGGCAAAACCGAGCGCAAAGACTGTGGGTTTTAATGGCCATGCGGGTCCAATATTTGCAGCTGCCACAAGGCCAGCGAGTGCCAAGGCCGAACCGAGGCAGCCGACTATGCTCCAATTGCGCAAGGCCAAACCCTTGGCGCGACCGAACCACGTTGCAGCGGCACCCACAAGCAACATGCCCAGCAGCACACCCATGTTTTGGGTGCCGGACAGCGATGTTGATTGTCCTGGTGTGAATTTGAACACCAGCCCGGCAAAGGGTTCCAGGATCAGGTCTTGCGCGCTGTAGCCCAGCATTGAAATGAAAATGAAAATTGCAAAGGTGCGGGCTTCGTTGTCTTTCCAAACATCGGCAAGGGCCAAGTTGAATGATGGCGTTTGATGCGATGGTGTAACCGCCTTGCGGATGCCATGCTTGGTTTCAATTCCCCAGAGTGCAAGCACGCTTACAATAAAGGCAATCGCCGTAACAGCTGCGGCAACGCTCACCAGTCTTTGCAGAGTGAAGGGGTCTAGAAAATGTCCTGCCAAGACCGACGTCAGGATGAAGCCCGCAATCATCATGGTCCAGACGACGGTTGCAGCAGCAGCACGTTTGTTCTGCTCAACGGTTTCAGCAAGCAGGACGAGCAGAGATGTGCCAGCCGCACCCACACCAATGCCGATCAACGTAAAAGCAAATGTGGCCAATGCCAGTCCTGCCCAGAACATGCTGGCTGCAAGCCAAACCGACAGCGCAGCAGTAAAGCCTCCAAAGGCCAATGTGGCCATGCCACCTATGATCCAACTGGTGCGCTTACCGCCCATGTCCGAGCCATGACCCCATTTGGGGCGCAGCACCTGGAGGGCGTAGTGCCAAGCCACCAGCAGGCCCGGAATGATAGCGAGGAATGAGAGTTCAACGATCATCACGCGATTGATGGTCGACGTCGTCAGAACGACGATTGCGCCCAGCGCTGTTTGAACAAGCCCGAGCCGTGCAATGCCAAGCCAGCCCAAGGATGTGGCGGACATCAGAGGCCCCCTCGAATGGCAATGGCTGAAGCCAACATTCCAAGCACGTAAAGCGTAACGCCTGTTGCGTTATACCACGGCGCATATTTCTTTGGATCTTTGAGCAGTCGCTGCATGCAGACCAGTTGCAACAGCAACGACGTTCCCACGAATCCGGCGTAGATTGGCCTGTTCCATTGCAATAACATGCCAATGACAACACCTTGCGGAATTGCCATGACCGCGCAAGCCAGTTTTGCGGCTGTGGCCTCACCGAGACGAACCGGCAGTGAGCCGATGCCCATTTGCCTGTCGCCTTCCACTGCCTTGAAGTCATTCAAGGTCATGATGCCGTGGGCGCCGATGCTGTAAAGCAGGGCGAGGAGCATGGTCTCAACGTTTGGGCGAACCGCCAACATTGCCGCCGCAGCAGTGAACCACGGCAGCCCTTCGTAACACAGTCCAACCGCAGCATTGCCGAGCCAGCCATTGACTTTGAGCCGTAGAGGCGGCGCACTGTAGGCCCATGCGATGGCAAGACCGACGATGGTTGCCATGAGCACCCAGATGCCAAGTGATGCTGCCAACAGCAACGATAAAACGGTCCAGATATTTGCAATGATCAAGCCCCAGGTACCGGGAATGCGACCGGAGGGGATGGGGCGGTTTGGTTCATTGATGGCGTCAACGTGACGGTCAAACCAGTCATTGACAGCTTGCGATGTTCCACACACCAAGGGGCCACACAAAAGCACGCCCGCGACGAGCGTCCACACGTGACCTTGAATGGATACACCGGATGAAACAATGCCGCAGCCATAGGCCCACATCGGCGCGAACCAGGTTATGGGCTTGAGAAGTTCAAGACTTGCCCGCAGGTTCGGAAATGATGCAACAGGTTGCGCGGATACGGAACGGTCCATGGAAAAAACATAGGACCATCATTTCAGAGTGTCAATTTGGATTTACACTTTGCAGTGTCACAGTGTCAATTTGACAGCTCATTTGTTGCGACATCATCAATGCCATAGCGGTGCAATTTTACATAGAGACTCTGTCGTGAGAGGCCCAACATTTCAGCCGCATTGGCACGATTGTCACCGTTCATTTGAAGCGCTGCCTCAATACACAGTCGCTCAATGATGTCAGTTGATTCACGCACCAATTCTTTGAGAGGAACCTTGCCAACCAGTTTCGTAAACTCATCAACCGAGCGCAACAGACCCTGATCCTGTTTGCTGGTATTGAGCTTTTGACGGCTGACGTGATGCAAGGCAAAGCCGAAACACGGAGTTTCGCCTTCTGTCACGGCTACGGCAGACACTTCAACATCTTCCACGGCACCAAATTGGCCGCGCACAATGGTGTGGAAATTACGGATCTCGCCCTTGTCCTGCAATTGGCTGACCATCATGCCGACATCGACGCCGCGCCGACCGAGCCAATTGTCAAGGTTCATGCCACGGGCTTGCTCTTCGGACGCCAATTGTACGAATTCCAGGAAGGCAGAGTTGGCCGTGAGGATGTTCAATTCAATATCAGTGACCACAAAACCATCAGGCATTTCGCTGATGATCTTCACAACTTTCGACTGGGCCTTTGGCAAAACCACGGCAGAGGTGCCAACAGCATGGGGTACCATGCGCAGCAGAAAATACGTCGAGTTTTCCTGGCGGAACATGCTGAATGACAGCACTGCCTGCTGGCGCTCTTCTGACGGGCTCAAAACAATGTCTTCGGTGCGACCGGCGTTGCGCAGGCTATCCAGTGCGACCTTCACCACAGCCCAGTCTTCAGGCGAAAATACATCTTCGATGTTTGCACCTTCGATGCGTTTGAACTGCCGACCAAGAAGTGTTGCCGATGCCAGATTGCATTCGGCTACGCGCCCGGTGCGAGCGTCTACGATCATGATGGCGTCAGTAGCTGATTGCAGCAAGACACGGAAGCGTGTTTCAGAATTGCGCAGGCGCTGGTATTCTTGTTCTACAGCTTGCTCAGCTGACAGCAATCGCCTTTGCAGTTTGGAGACATTGCTCATATCGCGGCCAATGGCAATGATATGACCATTGGGGCCAGCTTTGACGGCGCTGTAGCTGATCGGGATGTCCACCTCGCCATGCATGGGGTGATTGACCTGACGCCACCGTAGCGGCATCCCGTTGCCTGCCTCGCCGATCAGCTGCTCTATCTTCGAACGGCTTTCCACCGTCACAGTGTCTGAAAGTGATTTGCCGGGCCATCCCGTGAACAAACTGCGTGGCAGGTCGGGTCCGGCAATCACCTGGTCACAGATAATGCCATCCCGTGTCATCAACACAGTGACATCGACAGCGGACGCCAAAATTGAAGCGACAACCGCAGGATCTTGCAACCCCATTGAAGGATCATTTTGCAGGATACCTGCCGAACCGTCGAAAATACCCAAAATACACTTCCTTTCACGCCCCGATTGAAAGCTGATAAGCCCAACCGTTGACAATTCTTACTGTTGCAGGTGCATCAACCGCGTAGGAATCTGCACCGCACGTCTCTATTAAGTCTGGTCTTTCGACGAAAAGATGACCGCCGACGATAATTTTCACATTGCGGTTTTTCGATCTGTAACGAATGACACGAATAGCCGATAGAAAAGGATCGATAACGGTTTCACCACTGAGAGACAACCCAACAATATCAAAATGTTGCCGCGCCACCATTTGTCCAAGCTCGTCCAAATCGTCGACGGGTTGATTGGTGACCGTCCAGCTTTCACGCAACAAAAATTCCTGCACCAATCGCAATCCGAAGGAGTGCTTTTCACCTGGTGTTGGCAACAGCAACGCATGAAGACCTTGACCCGCATAGCTCCAAAGGTGCGATGGCACGCCATCAAACTCACGCAAGATGCGGTGCATGCGGGACACTCCAAGAGCAACCTCAACAAAACTTGCCCTGTCGTCAGTCCAACGCTCGCCCAACTCGCGCGCTGCCGGGGCCATGAGCTCGAGAAGCACATCCTGAAAGGGTACGCCCTGGCTCATGAGGTGTCTCACGTAGTCGATCGCCGTATCTGGATCATCACGCATGGTGAGTGCAATAAAGTCAGAAACTGCCACATTTTGAATAGATACCTTTTCAACGGCGAGTGAAGTGTTTTTCACGTGAGTCATAAGGAGTCGGGGCACGATGATATTTTCGATAACCGACGCAAATTCCTGAAGGTGGCTTTCAGTTGGCTTTGAGACAACGGCCGCAAGGGGCGCAGTGAATGGACGAATGACTTCCAATCCTGTGTCTTGCTCGTCGGGCTGAGCCCACTGCAATTCATTGGCCATCGCTTGATCCTCCCCGAATTATCAGTCTTTAAGTTTGCTGATCCATCCCGATGGGAGTTTCTCGCACCCGAAAACTTTATACGTCAAGTAAAATTGACAGGTGCTTTAGTGAGTTCCAATAGTTTTTATATAGTGTCAATTTAACTGGACGTCAAGTTTAGTTGACACTTTGCCAAAAGTCAGACTAATCTCGCTTCGAAGCCCCGCTCAAAACGTAATCAAAGCGGAAGCGGGCTCGGGGAAACGGAATGGGAATACTGCGGCAATCGTCCGGACGCAAAGCGCTTTACAGCGCAGAAGAACGGCTTCGCCGCGATTCATCAAAATGGACGCTTGTTCAAGGTGTTCTGGCGGCTTTCCAGTTTTTGGTTTTCCTTGTGAGTCTGGTTCTTGTTGTGCGCACATTCCTGACCGGCGAGGGTGCTTTTGCCGCGAATGTTTCGGTCATCTTCAAAACGCTGGTGCTCTACACCATCATGATCACCGGATCGCTTTGGGAGAAGGATGTTTTTGGGCAGTATTTGTTTGCCCCTGCGTTTTTCTGGGAGGATGCAGTCAGCTTCGTCGTGATTGGACTGCATACCGCCTATGTGTTTTCGTTAATTTTTTCCGTGTTGCAGCAAAGTGATCTCATGCTTCTGGCCTTGGCGGCCTACGCCGTTTACGCCTTAAACGCAGTGCAATTCCTGTGGAAATTAAAGCTGGCACGCGCCCAACAGGCTGATTCGCATGGCTTTGGGGTGCAGGCATGAACGTGCCGGTCAACATCACGCAGGCCGATTGCAAATCGCAACCCATTCTGCGGGAGCGTGGCCAGCGCGAAGTATTTTGTGGCCTGACAAGCATTGTGTGGCTGCATCGCAAAATCCAGGATGCTTTCTTTCTGGTGGTTGGTTCGCGCACCTGCGCCCATCTCATTCAATCAGCCGCCGGTGTAATGATTTTTGCGGAACCCCGTTTCGCGACGGCCATCATCGACGAGCGCGATCTGGCAGGGTTGGCAGATCTGGATGACGAACTGGATCGCGTGGTCAACCGGTTGCTGGAACGCCGTCCTGATATCAAAATGTTGTTCCTCGTGGGCTCATGCCCGTCAGAAGTCATCAAGCTTGATTTAAAGCGTGCCGCTGCACGGTTGAACCGTGAATTTCTTCCAAACGTCCGGGTGTTGAATTATTCCGGCAGTGGCATTGAAACCACCTTTACCCAAGGCGAGGATGCCTGCCTTGCCAGTCTTGTGCAGGACTTGCCAGATGCAGGAAGCAAAGCCAACCTGCTCATCGCCGGGGCGTTGCCGGACGTTGTGGAAGACCAATTTCTGCGGCTGTTTGCTGAAATGGGCATTGCGTGTTCCGTATTGCCGGGTCGCCGATCCAACGCCATGCCGGCCGTGGGACCGAACACCGTTTTCCTGATGGCGCAACCATTTCTGAGCGATACAGCGCGTGTTTTGAAAGAGCGTGGCGCAACGGCGTTGCAGGCCCCATTCCCGATCGGGGCGGAGGGGACTACGCTTTGGCTGAAAGCGGCTGCTGAACATTTCGGTGTGTCTGACAGCTTGTTTGAAAAGGTTACGGCTGCTCCGCGTCAGCGGGCCGAACTGGCTTTGGAAGCCCAGCGTGCCAAGTTGAGTGGCAAGAGCATTTTCTTCTTCCCCGACTCACAACTTGAATTGCCATTGGCGCGCTTTGCGTCGCGTGAATTGGGCATGAAACTTGTTGAAGTTGGAACACCCTATCTGCATGCCCAACACATGGCGCAAGAGCTGGCGTTGCTGCCCGCAGGCACCGCGCTGAGTGAAGGACAGGATGTTGACAAGCAGTTGGACCGTTGCCGTGCTGCTCAGCCTGACATTACGGTTTGCGGTCTCGGCCTTGCCAACCCGCTGGAAGCTGAAGGCCTGACCACGAAATGGTCTATCGAACTGGTGTTCTCACCAATTCATGGATACGAGCAGGCGGCTGATCTCGCTGGCTTGTTTGCCCGACCCTTGTCGCGGCGCGAAAGGTTGGCGGTGTAACATGCAGCTGACCTTGTGGACATATGAAGGCCCACCGCATATCGGTGCAATGCGCGTGGCAACTGCCATGAAAGGACTGCACTATGTGTTGCACGCTCCTCAGGGTGACACTTACGCTGATTTGCTGTTTACAATGATTGAACGGCGGGGTGCTCGCCCTCCCGTTACCTACACCACATTTCAGGCTCGCGACCTTGGCAAGGACACTGCAGAACTTTTTAAAACGACGTGCGCAGCCGCCTATGAGCGCTTCCAGCCGCAGGCCATGATTGTTGGTGCAAGCTGCACAGCCGAGCTCATTCAGGATGATCCGGGTGGACTTGCCAGCACTTTGGGATTGCCCATTCCTGTTATTGCGCTTGAACTTCCCGCTTACCAGAAGAAGGAAAACTGGGGCGCGTCTGAAACCTTCTACCGGTTGACGCGTGCGCTTGCCAAACCCTGCACGAAGCGCGCTGCCAACACCTGCAACATTCTTGGACCAACAGCTTTGGGTTTCCGCAACCGGGATGACATTGTTGAGGTTACACGCCTGCTGACAGCACTTGGCATCGAAGTGCTGGTGACAGCTCCGATGAATGCCACACCGGCAGACATTGTGAAGTTGCCGGAAGCAGCGTTCAACGTATCGCTTTATCCGGAAGTTTCCGATGCAACGGCGCGCTTCCTTGAAAAGAATTTCGGGCA
Source organism: Hyphomicrobiales bacterium (assembly GCA_031376985.1). Taxonomy (GTDB): domain Bacteria; phylum Pseudomonadota; class Alphaproteobacteria; order Rhizobiales; family Aestuariivirgaceae; genus Aestuariivirga. Next base: position 16,782 of record JANMEM010000476.1, on the reverse strand, counting down.
AAAATTCACAACCACGATTCCAATCGGCGTGGGGGCCACGCGTAAATTCCTGACTGAAGTGGCAGCTCTTGCGGGTGTCGACGCCACTGCACTTCTGGAGCAGGAAGCAGGGCGCTTGCCCTGGTATTCAAGATCAGTCGACTCGACATACCTCACGGGAAAGCGCGTGTTTGTGTTTGGTGATGCAACACATGCCATGGCCGCCGCACGCATGGCCAAGACAGAGCTGGCTTTTGACGTTGTGGGCATTGGCACCTATTCGCGCGAGTTCGCCAAACCCATGCGCGAACTTGCTGCTGAACTCGGCATTGAGGCCTTGATTAGTGATGACTATCTCGATGTGGAAGCCAAGGTTGCCGAACTTCAACCTGATCTTGTTCTTGGCACGCAGATGGAACGCCATATTGCAAAGCGCCTGGGTGTGCCTTGTGCCGTGATTTCGGCTCCGGTGCATGTGCAGGATTTCCCGGCCCGCTTCTCACCTCAAATGGGTTTTGAGGGCGCCAATGTGATTTTTGACACTTGGGTGCATCCGTTGATGATGGGGCTTGAGGAGCATTTGCTCCACATGTTCAAGGATGACTTTGAATTCGCTGAGGGTGCTGCTCCATCGCATCTAGGTCACCAAAAGCAAGAGACAGCGCCTGATCCGGTTACAGCAGATATCACACTGCGTTGGCTGCCGGAGGCTGAAGCAGAGCTCAAAAAAATTCCGTTCTTCGTTCGCAAGAAAGCCCGCCGCAATACCGAGACCTATGCTGCCAATCATGGCCTGAACAATATCAGTGTTGAGATACTTTACGATGCCAAAGCCCATTTCAGCCGGTAACACGCTGCGTTGCGTGATCGTGACACTCGACCACCACCTGGCGGGCACGGTTTCACGGGTGCGTCAGACCTTGGCAAAAGAATTTCCCGGACTGACATTGTCACTGCATGCAGCTTCGGACTGGAGCACCAAGCCTGAAGCCTTGAAAGCCTGCAAAGACGAGATCAGCAAGGCCAATCTTGTCATTGCGAACATGCTGTTCATCGAGGAGCATGTTCAAGCAATACTTCCCGCCTTACAGGCGAAGCGCGAACAGAACACCCCGATGGCGGTTTTCATGTCGGCTGGCGAAGCCATTCGCATGACAAGTCTGGGGCGGTTCCAAATGGACAAGCCACAAGGCGGGTTCATGACCTTGCTCAAAAAACTGAAAGGCAGCAGAGCGGAAAGTGGATCTTCAGGTGAGCGGCAGATGAAGATGCTGCGGCGTCTGCCTAAAATCCTGCGGTTCATTCCGGGCCCGGCACAAGACGTGCGCGCCTACTTCATTGCCATGCAATATTGGCTGGCAGGTTCGGAAGAAAACATCGCCAATTTGATCCGCTATCTTGGCACGCGTTACGTGCCGGGACTTGGTGATGCGTCGAAGGTAGCCGCGCCGCGTGAATATCCCGATGTTGGTTTGTACCATCCGGCGATTGCAGACCGTATTGCAGATGACGTGCGCAAGTTGCCAGCCGCAAAGGCGAAGGGGACCGTCGGTTTGCTTCTGCTGCGGTCTTATGTTTTGTCACGCGATACGGGCCACTACGACGGCGTTATTGCATCACTTGAGGCCAAGGGTCTCCGCGTTATTCCTGCTTTTGCTGCGGGGCTTGATTCACGTCCGGCCATTGAAGCATTCTTCATGAAAAATGGCGTGGCGACAGTTGATGCTGTTGTTTCACTCAGCGGCTTCTCATTGGTCGGCGGACCAGCCTATAATGACTCAAAAGCTGCAGAGAGCATTCTTGCGAAGCTTGATGTGCCTTATATCGCAGCCCACCCGCTAGAGTTCCAGACTCTTGAAGAGTGGGGCGCTTCTGATCGTGGTTTGCAACCTGTGGAAAGCACCATCATGGTTGCTATTCCTGAGCTTGAAGGCTCAACCGGACCCATCGTATTTGGTGGGCGTTCCAATGGTGCGCAGACTGCCTGCACGGGCTGCGAACGCGGCTGCGTGTTCCCTGAATCGAAATCACGTGAAATGCGCGTGTGCGGTGATCGTGCGGACATGTTGGCGTCGCGGGTTGAGAAGCTGGTCAGCCTCCGCCGCAGTGAACGCGCGTCCCGCAAGGTTGGAATCGTGATTTTCAATTTCCCGCCCAATGCCGGCAACACGGGTACTGCGGCCTATCTCGCCGTGTTTGAATCGCTTTACAATACCTTGGTGGCACTGCGCGATGGCGGTTACACGGTCAATGTTCCTGCATCTGTCGAAGCGTTGCGGAACTCCATCATCATCGGCAACAAGGACACTTACGGCTCACTCGCCAATGTGTTTCATCGCATTCCCGCTGATGACCACGTGCGGCGCGAAAAGTGGTTGGGTGCGATTGAAAAGCAATGGGGCCCGGCACCCGGCAAGCAGCAGACCGACGGTCGGACGATCCATGTGCTTGGCGAAAAGTTTGGCAATGTTTTCATCGGCGTTCAGCCTTCCTTTGGCTATGAGGGCGACCCGATGCGCCTGTTGTTTGAAAAAGGCTTTGCACCGACTCATGCCTTCTCGGCCTTTTACCGCTGGTTGCGTGAAGATTTTGGCGCGAGCGCTGTGCTGCATTTTGGCACCCATGGTGCACTTGAATTCATGCCCGGAAAACAGGCCGGCATGTCTGGCAACTGCTGGCCGGACCGGTTGATTGGCGATCTGCCAAACCTTTATCTCTACGCATCAAACAATCCGTCGGAAGGCATGATTGCCAAACGGCGCAGTGCTGCAACATTGATCAGCTATCTCACACCACCTGTAGCCCACGCCGGGCTTTATCGCGGGCTTGTGGATTTGAAGGCGTCGATTGATCGTTGGCGGAAACTGGCGCCTGAAGACCTGCGTGAAGCTGAATCCTTGGTGGAACTTATTCAAGCACAGGCCGCAACGCTGGACTTTGCCGAAGCAACACCTGCCTGGCCCTTTGACGAACATGATTTGCGCGTGGGAGTTTTGGCAACGGCGATCCTTGAACTTGAATATACACTTATTCCGCATGGGCTGCATGTGGTTGGCAATACGCCAAGCCTTGAGGAGCGGGCTGACTTGTTGATGGCTGTGGCCGAAGCTTCACATGGCATGCGGCCGGAACGTGCAGCGATTGAAGCTGTAGTTGCAGGGCGGTCTCTCGCATTGGCTTCAAGCATCAGCGGGCTTGAGGCTGGCGAACATACACAGAATGTTTTCAAACAGTTGGCTGAAACTGCTATTGCACTTGGTGAGGAACATGAACTCGCTGGCTTGCTGACAGCACTTGACGGGCGCTATGTGCACCCGGCCCAAGGCGGTGACCTTTTGCGCACACCTGAAATTTTGCCCACGGGGCGAAATCTGCATGGCTTTGATCCATTCCGCATTCCCAGTGCCTATGCCGTAAAGGACGGTGCCAAGCAGGCTGAACGTCTGCTGGCCCGGCATACCCAGGACGGCAACGCCTTGCCGGAAACTGTGGCTATTGTGCTTTGGGGCACGGACAATCTTAAGAACGAAGGTGGCCCCATTGGCCAGGTGCTCGCGCTTCTTGGCGCACGTCCCCGCTTTGACAGCTTTGGTCGGCTGACGGGGGCGAGCCTCATACCGCTTGAAGAAATGACACGCCCGCGCATTGATTGCGTGACGACCTTATCAGGTATTTTCCGTGATCTGCTGCCGTTGCAAATCAAGCTGATTGCAGAAGCAAGCTTCCTCGCGGCCAGTGCTGATGAGCCAGTCGAATTTAACTATGTGCGTAAGCACGCACTTGCCTATCAACTCATTCACAACTGCGACATCGAGACGGCATCCCTTCGCGTATTCTGCAATGCTGACGGTGCTTATGGTGCCAACGTCAACAACCTGATTGAAAGCAGCAACTGGGACAACGAAGACGCGATTGCTGAAACCTACACAAGCCGCAAGAGTTTCGCCTATGGTCGCAACGGCAAACCATCGCAACAAAAAGCATTGCTCAGCAGCGTGTTGGGCGATGTTGAACTGGCCTACCAGAACCTTGACTCCGTTGAACTTGGCGTGACCACCGTTGACAATTATTTCGACACGCTGGGCGGCATCAGCCGTGCCGTACAACGCGCGCGTGGTGGCGCTGTGGCACCTGTCTATATCGGCGACCAGACCAGCGGCCAAGGAACAGTGCGCACGCTCAATGAACAGGTGGCACTTGAAACCCGCACACGCATGCTGAACCCGAAGTGGTTCGAAGGCATGTTGAAGCATGGTTATGAAGGTGTACGCCAGATTGAAACCCATGTGACAAACACCATGGGCTGGTCAGCCACGACGGGCCAAGTGTCGCCTTGGGTATATGAAAAAATCACAGAAACCTTCGTGCTTGATGAAGCCATGCGCAATCGCATGGCTGATCTCAATGTGACGGCAACTGCCAAGGTGGTGACCCGCCTGCTGGAAGCCAGCCGCAGGGACTATTGGAAACCCGATGTTGCAACACTTGAAGCGTTGGAGCGGGCAGGCGAAGAACTCGAAGATAAACTTGAAGGAATTGGCATGGATAACCCACAGATGGAGGTCGCAGCATGACTTTGGTACTCGACCGGACACCTGTCCGACGCAAACAGGAAGATGGCGCTGGCAGCGTTCAGGTTCATATGGACCCCAACATCAGCATTGGCACCGCCAAAGTGTTCTCTGTCTATGGCAAGGGCGGCATTGGCAAAAGCACGACATCGTCAAACCTTTCGGTGGCCTTCTCAAAGCTGGGCAAGCGTGTGCTGCAAATCGGCTGCGATCCCAAGCATGACTCGACCTTTACGCTGACCAAACGGCTGGTTCCCACCGTCATTGACGTTTTGGAATCGGTTGATTTTCATTCTGAAGAATTGCGCCCGGAAGACTATGTGTTTGAAGGCTACAATGGTGTGATGTGTGTTGAAGCAGGGGGACCACCGGCCGGCACGGGTTGTGGTGGCTATGTGGTTGGACAAACCGTCAAGCTTCTCAAGGAACATCACCTGCTTGATGATACCGATGTGGTGATCTTCGATGTGTTGGGTGACGTGGTGTGCGGTGGCTTTGCGGCTCCACTGATGCATTCACACCAATCGGTCATCGTGACGGCCAATGATTTTGATTCCATTTTCGCGATGAACCGCATTGTTGCGGCGATTACTGCGAAATCTAAAAACTACGCAGTGCGCGTGGGGGGGGTTATTGCCAATCGCAGCAAGGACACGGACCAGATTGATCGCTTCAACGAAGCCATTGGCCTTAAGCTTCTGGCACACTTTCCGGACCTTGATGAAATCCGTCTGAGCCGCCTCAAGAAACGGACACTGTTTGAAGTGGACGAGACGCCAAATGTTCTTGCAGTGCAGAAAGAATATATGCGGCTTGCAGCACAGCTTTGGGCTGGCGTTGAACCACAGGACGCAAAGCCGATGAAAGACCGTGATATATTTGATTTCCTTGGTTTTGATTGAGGGACAATTCGGATGTCTACGCCATACCTCACACGTCGATCAGAAATTGAAACATATTTTGACCGAACGGCTGTTGGCGCTTGGGAAAAACTGACGTCAGATGCGCCTGTGAGCCGCATTCGCGCACGCGTGCGCGCGGGACGTGATGCCATGCGGACAACATTGCTTTCGTATATGCCAGCGGATTTGCGCGGCGTTCGCATTCTGGACGCCGGTTGTGGAACGGGTGCCCTGGCAGTTCAAGCTGCGATGCGCGGTGCAACAGTTGTTGCGATTGATCTTTCGCCGCAACTTGTTGCTGTGGCGCGTGAGCGTTTGCCTGCAGGTCTTGATGTCACGTTTCTGTCTGGTGATATGTTTGATCCGAAGCTTGGTCAGTTTGATTACGTGGTCGCCATGGACTCGATCATTCACTATCAAACTCGGGACATGATCAACATCATTTCCGGCCTTTCGGCGATGGCCACCAAGGGCATGATCTTCTCGTTCCCACCGCGCACAATTCCATTGGCGCTGCTTTGGGGTATCGGCAAATTGGTGCCGCGCGGCGACAAATCACCCGCCATTGAACCTCAGCCGCCGAAAAAACTACGGGCCGCTTTGGCCAAACTTGACGGCGTTGCGCTTGGTCGCAGCCACCGTGTTGCCACCGGTTTTTATATTTCGGAAGCTCAGGAACTCATCCGCACATGAAACGCGTTTCCAAAGTCTGGCAATTTGTAGGCCCTCGGTTTTTGCCATTTGCAGATGCTGCGACTGCTGAACTGCCATTAACACGCCTGTTGCGACTTTCGCTGTTCCAGGTTTCTGTGGGTATGTCGATGGTGTTGCTGACTGGCACATTGAATCGCGTGATGATTGTGGAAATGGGCGTGCCAGCCTGGCTAGTCGGCATTATGGTTTCGCTGCCGTTGCTGTTTGCTCCCTTCCGCGCACTGATCGGTCACAGATCTGATACCCATCGGTCGGTGCTTGGCTGGAGGCGCGTGCCCTACATCTGGTTTGGCACCTTGATGCAGTTTGGCGGCTTTGCGATCATGCCATTTGCATTGATCCTGTTGTCCGGAGACAGCAATGGACCGGAATGGATTGGACACGCTGGTGCGGCCTTGGCCTTCATGCTTGTGGGGGCAGGTGTTCACACAACCCAAACAGCCGGATTGGCACTTGCGAATGATCTCGCTCCGGCGCATGTGCGCGCCCGTGTTGTGGCGCTGCTCTATGTAACACTGCTGTTGGGCATGGTGGCGAGTGCCGCAGTATTTGGCGCGCTGCTCAGGGACTTCACACAGATTCACCTCATCCAGATCATTCAAGGCGTTGCCGTGTTGACTGCTGTGCTGAATTGCGTTGCGTTGTGGAAGCAAGAAGTGCGGAATCCAGTCCTGACTGCGCCAGACCGCCAGCACAAAAGTTTTTCTGAAGCATTTGCTGCACTTCTGAAAACCGGTCGTGTGGTGCGTTTGCTTTTGGCGCTCGGACTTGGAACGGCTGGCTTTGCCATGCAGGATATTTTGCTGGAACCGTTCGGTGGGCAGGTGTTCATGATGAGCGTGGGGCAGACCACGTGGCTTACGGCCTTGCTCGCGATGGGCACACTGTGTGGATTTGCACTGGCGGCGCATCTGTTGACGTCTGGCAGTGATCCGTGCCGCATTGCGTCTGCCGGTGCGGTGCTTGGTGTATTTGCATTTGCTGGTGTGATTTTTGCGCCTGCAATTGAGTCCATCAATCTTTTTTGCACGGCTTCTGCCTTCATCGGCATGGGCAGCGGTTTGTTTACGGTTGGAATGCTGACCGCGGCCATGGAACTTTCAGAACATGCAGACTCCGGTTTGGTGATAGGTGCTTGGGGTGCTGTGCAAGCAACTGCTGCCGGTATCGCCGTGGCGTGCAGTGGCATATTGCGCGACACGATTGGCAGCCTCGCACTAAGTGGCGATCTAGGCACAACATTGCAGCAAGATCTCACAGGTTACAGCTTTGTCTATCAAATCGAAATTGCGCTCCTGTTTGTTTCGTTGATTGTTCTAGGCCCGCTGGTGCGTGTGCGCGGCAAAACACCTCACTCATTGCCGAATGCAAAATTCGGTCTTATTCAACATCCGGGATGATCAAAAAGGGAGAAACCCAATGACCACAAACTTCACATCCTATATCGACCTTGCGCAGGTGGTTCTCTATGTATTCATCGGCTTCTTTTTATGCCTCGTGTATTATCTGCACCGTGAAAACAAGCGAGAGGGCTATCCGCTCGAAAGTGAGCGCTCTGGTGTCATCAGCGTGCAGGGGTTTCCGCGCGTACCAAGTCCAAAGACCTATAAACTGGCTGACGGTTCAAGTGTGCAAGCGCCTCGGGCCGAGCCCAGGGACATGCGCACTGTAAACGCTTCTCCTGCTGCAAACTTTCCAGGCGCACCATTGGTCCCGCACGGTGACCCCATGACTGCTGGTGTTGGACCCGGTGCCTATGCAGAGCGATTGGACATTCCTGATACCACTGTTCACGGAACGCCGAAAATTGTACCATTGCGCGCGGCTCCGGATTTCTATGTTGATCCGGAAGATCCAAATCCTGTTGGCATGACAGTCATTGGTGCTGATGGCGAAGCGGGTGGCGTGGTGCGTGATGTCTGGGTTGACCAGGCAGAATACCTCATCCGCTACTTTGAAGTTGAAACGGGCGAGAAGGGCAAGAAGCGCAATGTGCTGTTGCCAGCAACACTGGCGCGGGTTGTGGGTGCAGCCAAGCAGGTGCGCGTAAAATCCATTCTCGGACACCAGTTTGCATCCGTTCCGACGCAGAAGAAGCCGGATATGGTGACGCGTCTTGAAGAAGAAAGAATTTTCGGCTTTTATGGTGCCGGAACACTTTACGCCACACCACAACGGTCGGAGCCACTGCTGTGACAACGCAACCAGACAAGATTCCTGAAGGTCTGCCAGATCATTTGCCCGAGGGCGAACGTTTGCTCTGGCAGGGAAAACCGGATTGGCAGCGTTTGGCGGTCAATGCCTTTCATGTTCGAAAAGTCGCCGTATATTTTGCCGTGCTGATTGCAGGGCAGGGTGTTTTTCGTTACGCCAATGGGGCGTCGCTGCCTGAAGCTTTTCACGCTGTGCCGGTGCTTGCAGGTTTAGGCTTGGCAGCATGTGCCATACTTGTTGCACTGGCCTATCTGAGTGCAAAGACCACGCGCTACACGCTCACCAGCAAGCGGGCGCTCATGAAAGTGGGTATAGCGTTGCCTGTCATTGTCAACTTGCCGTTCCGGCAAGTTGATGGCGTGTCATTTGCGGCCACGGGCAAGGGTTGCGGCACCATTGTTTTCAAAACGGGTGGCGAAACACGCTTGGCCTATTTGTTGCTTTGGCCTCACGCCAAGCCATGGCACGTCAATAAGCCGCAGCCTGCTTTCCGCGATATTCCGGATGTTGAGACAGTTGCCTCGCGTTTGGCCTTCGCACTGGGTGGACAAATGCCCGTTGTTGAAACTAAAAGTGTTGCTCTGGATGGCACGATGGTTCCTGCGGAGTAAATCTGATGACTGACACAGCTGCGCCTATCATTTCGCAAAGGCCGTTTGCCGCAATATTTATTGCTTTGGCGTTGACGGTGGTGGCGATTGGAGCATCGCGGCTGTCAGGCTATCAACCGCCGGCATCTCTGCCGACACTCGCTCCCGATGAAGTGAGGTTGTTGAAATTTGACGATGCACCGCAGGGTAACGTCATCGTCAGCGATGCCAAAACGGGAGAAACCATAAAGACCTTCGGGCGTGGCGAAGGCAGCTTTGTGCGCGCAACCCTCAGGGCCCTTGTGCATGACCGTATCCGCAAGGGTGTTTCAGCTGAAGGTAACTTCCGACTGGAGCGCCATGCAGGCCCACAGTTTTTTCTGATCGACGAGGCTTCAGGCAAGACGATTTCATTGAATGCCTTTGGCCCCGATAATACCACGGCTTTTGCCGCATTTATGTCCACTTCAAAAAGAGGAGAGGGTCAATGATGAATCCCTTCGCCGCGAAAGTGAGCGAACACGTCATGTGCACCGTCAATGTTGTCAATACGTTTGAGTCATTGTCCGCCCATGTCGTGTTGGATGGTGATGTAAAAATTCAGCCCGGTGACGAGGTGTTGGTGCATGGACAGGAGATCCGTGTGCCCTATGGAGAAACGCATTCCGAACGCCGCCAGGCCACAATCCATCGGGCTGGCTGGCTTGAGCGCAAATGGACCGAACTCACCGGCAATCTGGAATACATGGAATTGCTTGAGTTTTCATTCTCCGAGGAGCGGGCATTATGACCATTGAAACAATGGGTATCAAAGTCCCCAGCACCACTGAAATGGCGGCGACGACCACCGTGTTGAGTCCGCGCTTCTATACGACGGATTTTGATGCGCTGGATAAAATGGACGTGTCTTCCGTGCGACAGGAGTGGGACAAGCTGCTGCAGGAAATGCGTGAAGACCCCAACAAGATGCACTTTCGCCGCAACGAAGAGTGGGACAAAATGTCGTTGGATGATCTGGAGCCCGGACTTCGCAAAGAGTTCGTGGATTTTCTGGTGAGTTCATTGACAGCTGAATTTTCAGGCTGTGTGCTTTATGCTGAAATGCGGAAGCGCGGCACCAACCCTGACATTACAGAACTGTTCAAGTTCATGTCACGGGACGAGGCCCGGCATGCTGGTTTCATCAACGACACACTGAAAGATTTTGATATCGGCGTTGACCTTGGCTTTCTGACCAAGGCCAAGAAATATACTTATTTCCAGCCGAAGTTCATTTTCTACGCAACGTATCTTTCTGAAAAAATTGGCTACGCCCGCTACATCACCATTTTCCGGCAATTGCAGCAGCATCCGGAGCGTCGCATTCATCCGATTTTCAAATGGTTTGAAAAGTGGTGCAATGATGAATTCCGCCATGGAGAAGCTTTTGCTTTGTTGATGCGGGCCAATCCGCATCTGTTGTCGGGCGTGAACAAGCTGTGGGTCAAGTTTTTCCTGTTGGCGATTTTTGCCACTATGTACGTGCGGGATCATCAGCGGCCTTACTTCCACGAGGCGCTTGGCATTGATCCCAAGGAATATGGACGCAAGGTTTTCCGTATTACCACGGAAATTTCGCGGCAGGTGTTTCCGTTGGAACTTGATATCGACAATCCGAAATTCCTTGCATTGCTCGACAAGCTGCTGGTCATTTCTGAAACCGCCGCTGCACAACAGGCAAAGGGCGGCATGACTGCGAAGGTCAGCAAGCTGACAACTGGCATCAAGGCGGGTTGGGTGTTTTTCCGGCTCTATACCATGCCAAGCAAGCGGAACACGCTGCCTGCCAACGTTCGTCTGGCACCCGGCTATTGAGCGATGATGGTGTTTGTCGCGATTGCCTGTGTGGTTGTGTTGTGGGGGCTGTCCACGGCCTTGATCTTTTATCTGGATAGTCTTCCTACGCGCACATTTCCGTGGAGCATGGCAGCTGCAACGCTGGTTTTGGCTGTCTGCGGTGTTGCCATGTGGCAATTGCGTGATGTGCAGTCAGTCCATGCCATTGCCGCAAGTTTTGCGGCTGGATTATTGGCTTGGGGCTGGACCGAGATGTCGCTCTATATGGGCTACATCACAGGGCCGCGCAAACATCGCTGTGCCGAAGGCTGCTCCGGGGCTTCGCATTTTGGCCATGCCGTCAGTGCCAACCTGTGGCATGAACTTGTAGTCATAGCCTTTGCAGTGCTGATCTGGCTTTCCGGAAATGAAACTGCATTGTGGTGCTATGTCATGTTGTGGCTGATGCATCTCAGTGCTCGTTTGAACGTGTTTCTTGGCGTCCGCAATGTCAGTGCCGAATTTGTGCCAGCACATATGGAAGTTTTGAAAGGCTTCCTGCGTCGCCGCAATATGAACGCGCTGTTTCCATTCTCTTGCATTCTGTTGCTGGCGCTGACAATTTATCTGGTGTCGCTGCCGCAAACCTTCTCCATCACCATGGCAGCTACCTTGGCCGCCATTGGTCTGCTCGAACATGTTTTGCTCATGTTGCCGCTGCCAATTGAACGCATGTGGCATTGGTCGCTCTCGCCTGAGGCACGTCCACAAGATGCGCAAGAGAACGAACAACACCATAACAAGAAAATTCCGCTTCAACGCACCGTCCTGGGAGTGCTGTCATGAGTTTTGACCATCAATCATTCTTTTCGGCGGAACTTGACCAGTTGCGCGACGAAGGTCGTTACCGGGTCTTCGCTGAGCTGGAGCGGAAGGCCGGGCATTTTCCACAGGCACGTCGTTACAAGGACGGTGAAACCCAGAACGTGACCATCTGGTGCGCCAATGACTATCTGGGCATGGGCCAGCACCCCAAGGTAATTGAAGCAACCTGCGCGGCGCTTAAAGCTTACGGGGCAGGGGCTGGCGGCACACGCAACATTTCGGGCAACAGCCATGAGCATGTGTTGCTCGAAGAAGAACTTGCTGACTTGCATGGCAAGGAATCGGCGCTGCTGTTCACCTCGGGCTACATATCAAACTGGGCGGCCCTCAGCGCCTTGGCGGGGGGCATTCCAAATTGCGTTGTGCTGTCAGATTCCGGCAACCACGCCTCGATGATTGAAGGCATACGCCACAGCCGGGCAGAACGCCGCATTTTCAAACACAATGATCTTGCTGATCTCGAAAGGCACCTGAAAGACATTCCCCTTGACCGCCCCAAGCTGATCGCATTTGAATCCGTCTATTCGATGGATGGCGATATCGGCAATATCAGGGGTATCTGCGACCTTGCCGACAAATATGGTGCAATGACTTATCTCGACGAAGTGCATGCTGTGGGTATGTATGGACCGCGCGGTGGTGGCATCGCAGAGCGCGAAGGGCTGATGCACCGCATCACTGTGATTGAAGCCACACTGGGCAAGGCCTTTGGTGTTGTAGGCGGATACATTGCGGCATCACGTGAACTTTGCGATTACGTGAGAAGTTTTGCGTCCGGCTTCATTTTCACAACCGCTTTGCCGCCAGCCATTGCGGCAGGTGCGCGCACCGCTGTGGCGCACTTGAAGCAGAGTGATTTCGAACGCCAGCGCCAGCGCCGGGCGGTGACCAAGGTGCGGGCAGCGCTCAAGACCATCGGTATTCCGGTGATGCAGAATGACAGTCACATCGTGCCAGTGATGGTGGGCGATGCTGCCAAGTGCAAGATGATCAGCGATGTGTTGATGGACCAGTATGGAATTTATATTCAGCCCATCAACTATCCGACAGTTCCGAAAGGAACTGAGCGTTTGCGCATCACGCCGTCACCGTTCCACACTGATGATGACATTGCAAAACTTGCGCATGCCTTGTCGGAGCTTTGGAGCCATTGCGCTTTGAGTCGTGCAGTCGCCTGAACACCATCGCTGGATGATTCACACAGTTTTTGCGAGACTTGGTTTTTGTCGTACTCGTTTTTTCTGCAATGCGGGCAAAAATTTTGGTCCTTCTGTCGCGACGAAATTCCACAATGCATTCCCTGATGGCAGCAGGTTTTTGCGTTTGTTGCGAACAACGAACCATTTCCGGACAACCGGCGTTCCTTCGATTCTCAATATAGCCAGTCGGCCTTCTTCCACTTCATGGGCTACGGTGTGGTAAGACAAAAGTGAAATACCCAGGCCCGCCATAACTGCCTGTTTGATGGTTTCATTGGAACTGATTTCCATGCCGATTTTTGGTGCGGCACCCATTTCCGACAAAATCCGCTCGGTCAACATGCGCGTCCCGGAACCCACCTCGCGCATGAGGATGGTCTCGCCCGAAAGTTGTTTGGCTGGAATGAAGGCCTTGCGGGCGAGTGGGTGACGGGGTTCTGCGATGACGACATGGGGGTGTGGCCCGATTTCCTGCATGACAACGTCAATGTCCTGGGGAGGTCTGCCAATCAGCGCCATGTCAACCCGGTAGTCACTGAGGCGCGAGAGAACATCTTCCCGATTGCCGACAATCAGGCTGATGTCGATGCGGGGATGCAATTTTTCAAATGCGCTCAACAGGAACGGCGCAAAATATTTGGCCGTACTCACAACAGCAAAGCTGATGTGCCCAACCCGCCCACCTTTGAGCGCACTTGTGGTTTCGGCAAGTTCTCCCAGAATTGAGGCAATACGGGCCTCAGCCATAATGACTTCGTTGCCGGCCTCAGTCGGGCGAAAGCCATTTTCTGTGCGCTCAAACAGTTTGATGCCTAGATTTTCTTCGAGTTGTTTCAAAGTGATCGATACAGCGGAAGGTGACAGGTGCAAACGTTCAGCTGCGGCGGTCACGGTGCCGTTTTCAGCGATGCGTGCCACGGCCTCAAGCTGTTTCAGGGTTGGATTTCGCATTAAATAAAATTCAATCACATTGTTATTTTTTTCAATTTTACTTTATCTCGAATCCACCTGAGTGTCTACCGTGAGGGAAGAAAAAACGCATGTCAGCTCTGGTGCCACAGCAGTCACTTCGAAAATTTCTTGGAAAACTCGACCGCAAGTCAGAGCAGAAAGCTGCGCTTGCGAAAGTGATATTGGCACTGGCGAGTGCGGCAGCCGAGGTTGCCGGTGCCATTGCTGACGGCAGCAAGAATGCAAGTTTCGCCAAGGAGGGTGAGGTGAATGTGCAAGGTGAAACGCAAAAATTCCTTGATGTTTTTGCCCATGATGCGTTTCTGACTGCAGCGGCGGCTTCACAGGTCAATTGCGTGTTGTCGGAAGAGGAAGAGAATGTCGTAATTTTGGACCGTTCTGGAACGTTGGCTTTGGCCATTGACCCCTTGGACGGATCCTCAAACATTGCCATCAATGCGCCAATTGGCACTATTTTCGGACTGTATGCTGCTGTCGCCGGTGGGGCTGACAAGCAGTTTTTGCGTCAAGGCAAGGATTTGTTGGCCGCTGGTTATGTGGTCTATGGGCCGCGCACGGAACTGGTATTGACGCTGGGAACGGCGGCGAAAAAATTTGTCCTGAATGGAGATCGATCCGACTGGCATTTTGCGGGCTATTGCAAGATTCCGGATTCTGCGTGTGAATTTGCAATCAATGCCTCCAATCATCGGCACTGGTCGAGCAAGATCAGAACCTTTGTCAACAATTGCCTTGATGGGAAACATGGACCCTATGGCGCTGACTACAACATGCGTTGGCTTGCAGCTTTGGTGGGTGAAACGCACCGCATTCTGAGCCGCGGTGGCCTGTTCATCTATCCGGCAGACAATCGCAAAGGCTATGAACATGGCAGACTGCGCTATTGTTATGAATGTGCGCCAATATCTTTTCTAATTGAGAAGGCAGGCGGCAAGGCCACTGACGGCATGACGCGTATTCTGGATCTGGTTCCGGCGTCACTGCATGCACGTGTGCCCTTTTGTTTCGGTTCGCCAAAACAGATGGCACTTTTTGAAACAGCAAAGGCTGAATTGGTCGAACAGAACTCACCACTTTTTTCAGCACGCGGTCTTTTCAGGACACAGGCGTAATCATGTCAGCAAAACATCCCATTATTTCCGTTGTCGGTTCTTCCGGTGCCGGCACCACGACCGTCAAGCACACATTCGATCAAATTTTTCGGCGTGAGGGTATCAAGGCGGTTTTTGTCGAAGGCGATTCCTTTCACCGTTATGACCGGGCGAGCATGAAGGCCACCATTGCCGAAGCCGCAAAACACGGCAACAACCACATGAGCCACTTCAGCCCGGAAGCCAATCTTCTGGAAGAACTGCAAGGTCTGTTTGTTCAATATAGCAAGGATGGCAATGGCAAGCGCCGCTTCTATGTTCATGACGAGAAGGAGGCGCAAATTCATGGAACTCCACCGGGCACATTCAGCCCTTGGCAGGACTTACCGCAGAGCACAGACGTTCTTCTGTACGAGGGCCTTCATGGAGCATTTGAAGGCGGGGGCATAAACCTTCCCGCCCACTCTGACCTTCGCATTGGTGTGGTCCCGGTCATCAACCTCGAATGGACGCAAAAAATCCATCGTGACAAGGCCGAGCGTGGATATTCGGCCGAAGCAGTGATGGACACCATCCTGCGCCGGATGCCGGATTATGTGCGCCACATATGCCCGCAGTTCACGCAAACAGATGTCAATTTCCAGCGCGTTCCTTTGGTGGATACATCGAACCCTTTTATTGCACGCTGGATTCCGACGGCGGATGAATCGATGGTTGTCATCCGTTTCCGCAACCCGCGTGGCATTGATTTTCCCTATCTCGTATCCATGATCCACGGCAGTTTCATGTCACGGGCCAACTCCATCGTCATTCCTGGCAACAAGCTTGATATTGCCATGCAGCTCATCCTGACCCCTCTCATCATGCGCCTCTATGATACGCGCAAGAAATTGCTCTGAGGTCAATCGTTTCTTCATTCGTCACACACATCAAAATAATCCAATGTCCCGCAGGAGGAAGCCCATGACAAAGACCCAGACAGAAATTCGTGGCAAGGAGCGTTACAAGGCCGGCGTGCTGAAATATGCGCAGATGGGCTACTGGGTGGGTGACTATGTGCCCAAGGACACTGACATAATAGCCTTGTTTCGCATCACGCCACAGGACGGGGTTGATCCTGTTGAGGCTGCGGCTGCCGTGGCAGGTGAGAGTTCAACTGCGACCTGGACTGTGGTGTGGACGGACCGACTGACGGCAGCTGATCAATATCGCGGCAAAGCCTACCGTGTTGATCCTGTGCCGGGTCGCCCCGGAGAGTATTTTTGTTATGTGGCCTATGATCTCATTTTGTTTGAACCCGGCTCCATTGCGAACTTGACCGCATCAATCATCGGCAATGTGTTTTCATTCAAACCATTGAAGGCTGCACGGCTTGAAGACATGCGTCTGCCTCCAGCCTACATCAAAACCTACAAAGGGCCGCCGACTGGTCTGGTGGTTGAGCGCGAACGCCTCGACAAATTTGGCCGACCGTTGCTGGGGGCCACGACGAAACCAAAACTTGGCCTTTCCGGCAAAAACTATGGTCGTGTTGTGTACGAGGGGCTGAGGGGCGGCCTTGACTTTATGAAGGATGATGAAAATATCAACTCGCAACCCTTCATGCATTGGCGCGACCGCTTTTTGTATTGCATGGAAGCCGTCAACAAGGCCACGGCCCAAACGGGTGAGATCAAGGGGCACTACCTCAACATTACGGCGGGCACGATGGAGGAAATGTACCGTCGCGCAGAGTTCGCCAAGGAGCTCGGTTCCGTTATTGTCATGGTGGATTTGATCATTGGCTGGACCGCGACACAGTCGATTTCAGAATGGTGCCGACAGAACGACATGATCCTGCATATGCATCG
>JANMEM010000461.1:0-4206 GCA_031376985.1 Hyphomicrobiales bacterium | reverse complement strand
TTCGTATCATCTCTTGCGTTTGGCATAACTGCGGCCGTGCTGTTGAGTGCGATTGTCTTGTCCGTATTTGCGATTATTCTGGTACCTCGCTTTCGTGATCAATCCCCCAATATGATGATTGTCGCAACACTGGCACTCGCGATCATTCTGATGGAGGCCGTGCGCATCGGTGCATCGGGTCGGGATTTCTGGTTGCCACCATTGAGCGATGTTCAGGTTCATCTCGGCCTCGGCGCAAGTATCACGCTGGTGCAGGCCATCAACATGGGGCTGATCATGTTGATGGTGGTTGCCGCAGATGTGGTGTTGACGAAAACCGGTGCGGGCAGGGCGGTTCGTGCTGTCGCACTGGATGAAAAAGCCGCAGCCCTGTGTGGTGTGAACACGCGCCGTGTCGTTGTTTCGACGGCAACGGTATCAGGTGCCATGTCATGCGCTGGCGGATTGTTGGCGCTGTTGCACTTTGGCAATATGTCCTTTGGTGCAGGCCTCACTTACGGCTTGAAGGTGCTGTTCATTGCAGCAGCAGGCGGGTTTTCCACACCACGCATGGCAGCGCTTGCCGCCTTCGGTTTTGGCGAAGCTGAATCCCTGTGGGACGGCTATTTGCCAATCATTTGGCGCGAGGCATTTTTCTATGCCGCACTTTCAGTGTTACTGGTGATCAAAGGCAATGCGCGAAACCAGTCATGATACCTGCGCCCCGATCAAGCGTTCAACCAAGGGCTGCATCAACGCTCCATCCACATTGGCAAAGGCAAAGCGCAAATAATCTTCCTGACCCGGCCCGAACATGATGCCGGGCAAACACAACACATCATGCTCCTGCGCCAGACGCATCGCCACGGGTTTTGACAATTCACCACTGAACGGATGTTTCACATAGGCAAAATAGGCGCCCGATGAGACCATCTCGAATTTCAGATCGGCATGTTCGAACGCGCTGCGAATAGCATTCAAGCGCCCGGCCATGACATCCAGCTTGCCGCGTTTCCATGCGCCGAGTTCTTTCAACGCATAGATCACTCCGGCCTGCGTGATGTGAGGCGGGCATATGGTCATGCAGTCCAAAACCTTTGCGGCTTCCGACAACAGACTTTCACTCGCAATCATCGAGCCCAGACGATAGCCCGCCAGGGCGTAAACTTTCGAAAAGCTGTAGAGCTGGATCAGCGTTCCGTCCCAATCGTCGCGTTGAAACAACTTGTGCGGCGGAGCAGCGTCAGGGCGGAAGTCCTTGTAGGTTTCATCCAGAATCAGCGCGATGCCTTTCCTCTGTGCAAGTTCGAAAAACGCGTGAATGACCTCGGCTGGATAGATAGCGCCCGTGGGATTGTTGGGCGTACACAGAACGATCGCGCGGGTTGTCGTAGTGATAGTTTTTTCTGCTTCCGCCACATCGGGGTAATTGTGACCGCCTGCAAAAGCACTGATGGGCTGAATGCCGATGCCCAGCATTTTCAGCCACATTTGATGATTGAAGTACCAAGGTGTTGGCAACACCACCGTGTCACCCGCCTGCGCCACTGTCAGAATAGCAGCGGCAAAAGCCTGATTGCAGCCCGTGGTAATTGCAACTTTTGAAGCGTCAATCGTAGCGCTATAATCTGCTGCCATTGTTGCGGCATGGCTTTGCCGCAGCGCCTCAAGACCGTAGATGTTGGTATAGCCGCCAATGCCATCTGTCTTGGCCAAACGCGCAAACTCCTCCTGCAATTCAGCAGCTGGCGGATAACTTGGCACGGCCTGACACAGATTCAGGAATGTGCGGTTGCGTGGACCGTTGCGCACCCAGCTCATGGCCTCCGCAATCGGCGGGGCTTCAACGGAGGAGACCTGTTGAGAAATTGTAATCGACATGAAAGGGTTTGCTCTGGTTTTAAGGCTTGAATGAACGTCGCGCTAAGGCGATAAACTTGCCATGGATACGCATTCAATAGAAGCCCTGCTGTCTGCACGGGGGGCATGGCTGAAAGGCGATACGGGGGACCAGGAAGAGGCCCTGTCACGCAAGCATTTGACCTGCATGATTGCAAACCACTACCACCAGTTTGAAGAGGTGCGGGACCGGATTTTTCGCGCCACGGAAAGTTTCATGCGGCATGTGGAAATCATTCCGGAAACACTTTCGTCAATCGGCCACGAGTTCGTGGTGGAAATGCTGAAACACAAACTGGTGGTGAAAGAAGATCACGGCCATGAGATTTGTGAAGTTGCGGGCAGGCGTTATCTCTCAGGCGGTTGGCTAGAAGAGCTGGCCTGGCTCGCTGCGGTAGACGCGGGGTCAGAGGAAGCGTTTTACGGGCAGGTCGTGGGATGGAAGGTGAAGGGTTATCACGGAGAAAATGAAATCGACTTGATCATGCGGAAGGCTGGCACACTGGGTTTTGTATCGTGCAAAGCGTTGCGCTCCGAAATAGACATGCACGACAAAAAGCACCGCAACCGATTGATGGATGCCGTGCATGAAGCCGACAACCTGTGTGACCACTTCGGCAAACCCGGTGAACGTGTCGCTGTATTGGTGACCACTGACCTGCATGACGAGATTCGCGGGGTTCCCCGTTACAATGCCCTGATGGGCAAGGCTGCCGTGTTGGATGTGCGCATCATTTCACTTGAGGAATTAAGCTATAATCAACTGGTCGCCGCTTTGGCTGGCATGTGGGACGAAACACGATGAACACCAATATGATACGCGCTATCCGCTTTTCCGAGACGGGTGGACCTGATGTTTTGCGAATGGAAAACGTCGTGGTTCCACCACCGGGTCCGGGCGAGGTGCGCATTCGCCACACCGCCATTGGCTTGAACTATATCGATACCTACCAGCGCTCAGGGCTCTATCCGGTGCCAATGCCATCGGGCATCGGCTTGGAGGCAGCTGGTGTTGTTGAAGACCTGGGGCAGGGCGTTACCGGTCTGAAAGTCGGTGATCGCGTAGCCTATGGCACAGGCACACCCGGTGCCTATTCTGAAGCGCGGAATTTTCCATCCAATCGATTGGCCAAAATTCCAGATGCCATTTCAGATGAAACTGCTGCAGGCATGATGTTGAAGGGCATGACTGTGCGCTATTTGTTGCGTGCAACCTTTGTGGTGAAGCCGGGTGATACGATTCTCATGCATGCGGCGGCAGGTGGAGTCGGGTTGTTGTTGATGCAATGGGCCAAGGCTTTGGGTGCCCGCGTCATTGGCACGGTGGGCAGCGACGCCAAGATGGACATCGCCCGCGCCCATGGCTGCGATATGGTGATCAACAATGCAACTGAAGACGTGGTGAAGCGCGTGCGCGAAGAAACCAACGGCAAAGGTGTTCCCGTGGTTTATGACGGCGTGGGTCAGGCCACGCTGATGACCTCGCTCGACTGTTTGCAGCCACGCGGATTGATGGTCAGTTTTGGCAATGCTTCGGGGCCTGTGAAAGGTTTCGATTTGGGAATGCTGGCGGCCAGAGGTTCGCTCTACGTGACGAGGCCCACGCTTTACAGCTACACTTCAACCGATGAAGATTTCCGGGCCACGGTGCAGGATCTTGTTGATGTGGTTGCGTCAGGCAATGTGAAAGTGCCAGTCAACCAGCGCTATGCCCTTGCTGATGCGGCCCAGGCGCACCGGGATTTGGAGGCGCGGAAGACCACGGGGACGACGGTGTTGCTCCCTTAAGCGCCGTTGCAATCATCCACGGACTTGTTCGACAGTGCAGCCCACTGGCCTGAGCATTGGGCATTGGCACAGTAAAAATTTGCCAGCGCTGTTGATGGTATCGCATGCGCCAGATTGATGGAGTTGCCTTGTGAGTCTGATAGCGTGCTCACGACCATGCCGATGAGATGGCCACTGCTGTCAAACACCGGTCCGCCGGACTCACCTTTTTGCGTGCCCATGTGCAGCACCATGGCGTCAGGATAGCCAAACTTACCGTAGGCGACAGCGCGGCCAAAATGCCGTGATTCGAAAGCACCCACGCGGGCCACATCATTTTGCGAATGGGGCCTACCCAGCGTGTAAACGAGGTCGCCCTTGGCCACGCAACCTGGTGACGACGGCGTGACAGACTTTCCAGCAAAGCCCCGGAGCTTGATCAGTGAAATGTCATTGGCTGGAAGCACGGCAATCACGGTGCCGGAATAGACCCGGCCATTGGAGGCGCGGGCAGACACGGTGTTGCCCTTGGCAACGCCCACATGGGCCGCCGACATGATG
>JANMEM010000417.1:0-2257 GCA_031376985.1 Hyphomicrobiales bacterium | reverse complement strand
GCTGAAATCAGCTGCCGCGTCGATGACCATGGACGGCAAAAAGTGGGGCGTTCCCTACACCTATTATCAATGGGGCATTTATTACAACAAAACCGTTTATGCCAAAGTCGGTGCAACCGAGCCAAAGAACTGGGCTGAATTCATCGCCAACTGCGAAAAGTTCAAAGCCGCTGGCATTGACTGCCTGACCACAGGCACCAAGGCTCTGTGGCCTGGCGCTGGTATCTTTGACTACATCAACATGCGCACCAACGGCTACGAGTTCCACATGGACTTGACCGCCGGCAAGGTGAAGTGGACCGATGACCGTGTGAAGAACACGTTCAAGGAATGGGCCAAGGTAGTGCCTTACATGTCAGCCAACGCCGCTGCCATTGACTGGCAGGTCGCTGCTGCATTGTTGTCACAAGGCAAGGCCGCAAACTACGTCATGGGCAACTTTGCCGTGGCAACCTTCAAGGAAGGCGGCATGACCAACGACACCTTGGGCTTCCTGATATTCCCGGAAATCACCCCGGGTGTGCCACGCGCCGAAGAAGCTCCAACGGATACGTTCCACATTCCGTCGGGTGCCAAGAACAAGGCAGATGCCAAGAAGTTCCTGGCCTATCTCGCCTCACCAGAAGCCCAGACCAAAATGAACGCCACCCTCGGCCAGTTGCCTGTCAACAACAAGGCAACCGTCGGTGATGATCCGTTCATTCAGGCTGGTTTCAAGGAACTGTCCGAAGCCTACGCTCTGGCCCAGTTCTTCGACCGTGACGCCCCCGCCGACATGGCCAAGGCCGGCATGGAAGGCTTCCAGGAATTCATGGCAAAGCCCGAAAACATCGACGCAATTTTGGAGCGTCTGCAAAAGGTAGCTGACAAGGTTTACAAGTAACCCTGTCAGCGGGGCTGGGTGTTTCATCACATCCAGCCCCCCTCCCATCTTCGCATGCGGCCCCTCATCCGGCCTTCGGCCACCTTCTCCCGTTGGAAGAAACGGGAGAAGGCTATTTGCAATCATAGCCTTCGCCCGCCCTTCTTGCGGGAGAAGGTGGCCGAAGGCCGGATGAGGGGCCGCCTCTCCCTCCTTCAACATCAAGGACGGTACCATGACCACTCAAAAACGCTGGAACCAACGCGACATCGCACCGTGGCTTTTCCTCGCACCCGGCGTGCTCATCTTCCTCGTCTATGTCATCTTCCCGATTTTCCAGTCGATCTGGATCAGCTTTTACGAGTGGGATGGTCTTGGTCCCAAAACCTGGGTTGGCCTGCAAAACTACGTGGACCTTCTCGACGATGACTCATTCTACACTTCACTCAAAAACAACCTGATCTGGCTTGTGCTCTACATGCTGGCCATTCCCGCAGGCCTCGCCGTCGCCCTCTTCCTCAATCAAACCGTGGCGGGAATCCGCCTCTACAAATCCCTGTTCTTTTTCCCCTTCGTCATCAGCCAGGTTGTTGTCGGCCTCATCTTCTCATGGTTTTACGCACCGGATTTCGGTCTGCTGCCAAAAATAATCGGCTTCTTTACGGGGACTGATGTTGCCGTTCTCGCCGACGACCGCTACGCCACCTATGGCGTCATCGCCGCAGGCCTCTGGCCACAAATCGCCTACTGCATGATCCTGTATTTGACAGGTCTCAACAACATCAACCCCGAACAGGTGGAAGCCGCCCGCATGGACAATGCCAAGGGCTGGTCCATGCTTTGGTACATCATCATTCCTCAACTGCGCCCCGCCACCTTCATCGCCATGGTGGTCACCATCATCGGCGCACTGCGCTCCTTCGATCTGATTTCGATCATGACAGTGGGTGGCCCCTATGGCTCGACCCGGGTGCTCAGCTATTTCATGTATGAGCAGGCTCTCTCTGAATATGGCGTGGCCATGGGTTATGGGGCCGCCATCGCCGTCGTGCTCTTTGCCATCATGCTGGTGTTCATAACCATCTTCATTGTGCGCATGCTGCAACAGGAAAGGAACGCCTGATCATGTTCCCAACTCCCATCGCCAGAACATCGCGTTTCACGCAAATAGCCTACAAGGTCATGCTGCCACTCGCCCTGTTTCTCTGGCTGCTGCCTTTGATCGGCATCGCCGTCACATCAATCCGTCCCGCGTCAGATTTGGCCGCAGGCAATTACTTCGGCATGCCGTCAAGCTTCGACTTCGTCAAAAACTATTCTTCTGTGTTTGAGAACAGCAACATCGGCTGGTACATCCTCAACTCGTTCAAGGTCACAATCCCAACAGTCATCGGG
>JANMEM010000411.1:0-6902 GCA_031376985.1 Hyphomicrobiales bacterium | reverse complement strand
TCCGCCAGATCCTACCGCGCATATGAACCCGTCAACCTTGCCGTCCGTCTGGTTCCAGATTTCGGGGCCAGTAGTGTGAAGGTGGGCTTCGCGGTTGGCGACGTTGTCAAACTGATTGGCCCACACGCCACCCAAGGCCTTGGCCAGACGGCCTGAATATTTCACATAGTTGTTGGGATTCTTATATGGAACCGCAGGAACTTCGACGAGCTTTGCACCCAACTGACGCAGAGCATCTTTCTTCTCCTGTGATTGGGTTTCCGGAATGACGATCACGGATTTGAAACCCATGGCATTGGCCACCACGGTGATGCCAATACCTGTGTTCCCGGCTGTACCTTCAACAATGGTGCCGCCGGGTTTCAGCTCGCCGCGGGCGATGGCGTCACGGATGATATAGAGTGCAGCACGGTCCTTTACCGATTGACCGGGGTTCATGAATTCGGCCTTGCCCAGAATTGTGCATCCCGTCAGCTCCGACGCCCGGCGCAGCTTGATAAGCGGCGTGTTGCCAATGGCTGCGATGGTGTCTTGCTTGATATCCATTGTTTGCTTTCCCGGATTGACTTGTTCTTTTAACCGAACAGCCGGTTCGGGTCAAATCAAGGCAGAGTTGCGAGGGTTGAATACAATCGTGACATGATGCCAGTGCGCAAGAATAGGTTGACCCCGTCGCAATACACAACAGTTGCCGCAGAAAATAGCTACGATTGGCGCATGAACAAATCAACCAGTGGATGGATCAGCGGCTTTCTGGGCGTCTTGATTTTCAGTGTATCGTTGCCTGCAACGCGCATTGCAGTGGCGGCTTTCGATCCGGTGTTTCTGACAGTGGCGCGGGCCAGCATTGCAGGGCTTTTGGGATTGGCACTGTTGCTGGTATTTCGTGAGAAACGCCCTGAACGTAGCCAGGTTCTTTCCCTGATCATTGTTTCATTGGGCGTAGTGCTGGGCTTCCCGCTATTGACGGCGCTGGCGCTTCAAACCATCACATCGGCTCATTCCACAGTGTTTATCGGCCTGTTACCTTTGGCGACGGCGATATTCGGCGTGTTGCGTGGCGGCGAGCGTCCCGCGCCAGCGTTCTGGATTTTTTCCTGCCTGGGCAGTGCCTGTGTTGCAGGCTTTGCAGCATACGAGAGCGGCAGCTCGCTGGCGCGCGGTGACCTGTTCATGCTCGGTGCCATTGGGGTATGCGGGCTTGGTTATGCTGAGGGTGCCAAGCTATCCCGAATTTTGGGCGGCTGGCAGGTGATTTCATGGGCACTGGTGTTGTCGCTTCCGGTCATGGCTACGTTGATGTTGTGCTGGTGGCCCGCGTCATTCAGCAATGTCAGCCTGTCCGCATGGTTGGGACTGGCCTATGTCTCCCTGTTCAGCATGTTGATCGGATTTGTATTCTGGTATCGTGGGTTGGCCTTGGGCGGCATTGCTGCGGTTGGGCAGTTGCAATTGTTGCAGCCATTTATGGCGCTGGGCTGGGCTGCGATACTTTTGCATGAACGCGTCAGTCCGGTCATGCTGGTTGTGACAGTGGCCGTGGTGCTGTGCGTCGCGGGCACACGCAAATTTGGTCAAGTTGTGAAATAAATGGCTCCCCGAGTTGGACTCGAACCAACGACATTTCGATTAACAGTCGAATGCTCTACCAACTGAGCTATCAGGGAATTGGCCGCTCTATAGCGCAAGGGCTTTTCCGAGGTAAAGGGTTTTTATGCATTTTCAGGCAAAAGCTGGTTCGACACCGAAACGACTTGGTTTTGGCCAATAGCCCACCATATTGCAGAAAGCCCAACCGTGAGACCAGCAAACGTGAAATCAATCAATTTTCTGGGAAAGCGAATTCCCGTGCCATCCAACATTTTTTTGCGCGTCGGACTGGGTTTGCTTTTCATTCTTGGAGGAATTTTCAGCTTCCTGCCTATTCTCGGAATTTGGATGATGCCGTTGGGCCTGATGATTCTTTCCATTGATTTCCCACCTGTCCGGCGCTTTCGGCGCGTTGCCACGGTCAGAATTGTGGGATGGCTAAAGCGCCGCTTTCCGCAAATAGCCGCGAAACTGGGGTTAAGCTGAGTTCGAACAATTGGAGGCCTCGGAGGGAATCGAACCCCCATTCAAGGATTTGCAGTCCTCTGCGTAACCATTCCGCCACGAGGCCTCAACACTGCGCGGCGCGTATAGCCGAATGGTCTGCGGGTTACAACCTTGGTGCTAAGGATTGTTGAAGACCTTTGATACCGGTTCAACAGGGTTGATTGTAAACTGTGTGTTTACCGTAACAGGTGATCGCTAGAAACTTTTAAGATGACTTTTGGGGTTGGCAGCACATATCGGATTGATATAGGGTCTGTGGGTGGGATCGAAAAGCGCACAGAGGCTTGTGATTCTATGAGGCAGGCAGATCAGGCAGAGGGTTTACGTGGCGTTTCGTCAAAAATTTGAGGCAGCAGCTCTCTCGGGCGTTGCTATTTTCTATTTGTTTGCTGCATTCCCAGTGCAGGCGGAGAGTTTGGCTGAGGCCATGCGCGCTGCGTATCGCAACAATCCGACACTGGAAGCCGAGCGTGCCCGGCAACGTTCGACTGACGAACTGGTGCCTGCTGCCAAATCCGGTTGGCGCCCAACTGTGAACGCTGGCGCAACGGTTACGCAGGAATGGTCGGACTCTGATGTGGCCAAGAGCAGCAAAAATGCTTCACTCAATATGAATATCCAATTGGCACAACCGATTTTTCGCGGTTTCAAGACCGTCGAGGGCATCGCGTCCGCCAAAGCCAACGTGCAAGCTGGACGGCAGCAACTTTTGGCAACCGAGCAATCTGTTCTGTTCAGTGTTGTCGCGTCCTATCTTGCTGTTGTGCGCGACAGGCAAATTTTAGCCATCCGCCAACAGAACGTCACCAACCTGCAAAAGCAGGCCGGTGCTGCATCATCACGTTTTGACGCCGGGGAAGTGACACGTACAGACGTTTCGCAATCGCGTGCCCGCGTCAGTGGTGCGCAAGGGGATGTTGCTTCCGCCAAAGCCAATCTTGAAGGTTCAAATGCAGCTTATGAGGCGGCCGTTGGCTACAGGCCCGGAAAGTTGAAATATTCGCGCCTTGGCCCTATTCCGAGCACTCTTGAGAGTGCGTTGAATACCGCACAGGAAATCAATCCGAGAATTTTGCAAGCCGCATGGGTTCACGATGCATCGTTGCACGATGTCGAAATTGCCAAGGGTGATCTGCTTCCGGAAATCAGTCTTCGTGCAACTGCGTCACGTACAGAACACCCGGCAAACGGTGTGGATTTTTCTGAGTCCGCGTCAATCGCTGGTGTTCTGACGATCCCGATTTATCAGGGTGGGCGGGAATATGCGACCATTCGTCAATCCAAGCAGATTTCCAGTCAGCGTCAGGTACAGATTATTGAAGCCACGCGCGCTGTCCGCCAACAAGTGACGGCCTCTTGGTATACATATATATCTGCGGGCCAAGCCATAACTGCTGCCAAGGCACAGGTCGCTGCGGCCACCTTGGCTTTGGATGGTATCAACCAGGAATATTTGGTGGGTTCGCGTACAACAATCGATGTGCTCAACGCGCAACAGGAAGTGCTGGTTGCACGACTGGGCGTCGTGAACGCTGAATACGCTAAAATGATTTCGTCTTATCAGTTGCTGCAAGCCATGGGCAAGCTGACGGCCAGGCACTTGGCGCTGGGTGGAAGTTACTATGATCCCAAAGTCAACTACAACGACGTCAAGAACAAGTGGATTGGCACCCGCATCGGGTCTGAAGAGTAGGCCTCACAACTTGATTCTGCCGCGTGACAGTTGGCAACTCATTCACTAAGGTCTCTATGAGAGGCGCAGTTGGTGGTGTCGGTGGGTTTGGACGTGAAGGTCGAAGATATTCTTGCAAACATCCGGAAGTCGGTTGACTCCGATATGGATAACCTGAGCGGCGGCACGGCAAGCCAATCGCGCGGGACGTTGATGCGTGGCGCATTACGTGAAATGCGCATCAGCATGGGTGCTGACGTTGGGGCCGAACCTGCCGCTGTCGGAGAAGTTTCTGACCTGCGAAGCCGCATCAAGAGTAAAATGGCGGCGATGCAGAGTGAGCCTTTCAATCAAACTGTCAAAACTGCTCTTCCACCGCCGTCACCAAAGCGGGCAAATGCGGTTGTGCAAACACGCGGGGATTTTTCAGGCATCATGTCTGGACCGGCACCCCGTACCAACGGATTGCGGCCAAGTTACGCCGAACGTGAAATGCGGGATGATTTGCGTTACACCCCGCCACCACCGCGTGCCCAACAATGGGCAGAGCCCGAGCCTGAGGTCTATCAAGATTATCCGGAACCTGATCCCTATCAGCATCCGGCTCCCTATGCCCATGACTATGGTTACGAAGAACAGCCCTATCAGCACGCCCTTGAAGCGCCGCTGCTCTCACCGCAAACAGAGGCTCACGCCGAAACGGCGTTTCGCCAGTTGAGCGATGCAATTCTGGCGCGTGCTACGGGTGATCGTTCTCTTGAAGACATGACGCGGGACATGCTCAAGGGCATGCTGAAGCAATGGCTGGACGCAAATTTGCCAGCCATTGTGGAAGACATGGTGCGCGAAGAAATTCAGAGAGTGGCGCGGCGCGGACGGTGAGGTGTCTTACGTCAGCGGTTGAATGGTAATTTCCACACGGCGGTTTTCCTGCTTGCCGCGTGACGAGGCGTTGGACGCAATCGGCTCACGTTCTCCGCGACCTTCAACCGAGAAGCGCTGTGGGTCCAGCTGTTGCGATGTCAGATAGCGCGCAACTGATCCGGCGCGGCGACGCGACAGATCAATGTTGTAATCGTCCGAACCATCTGAGTCCGTATGGCCTGCCACGTCGATCAGCGACTGGTCAAATTCCTGGAATACAAGGGCCACGGAATTCAGCGTTTCATAAAATTGAGGTTTCACATCCGACTGATCAGAATCAAACGTGATGTTGGATGGCATGTTGAGAACGATGGAATCACCAACGCGGGTGACTGACACGCCGGTGTTTTGCAAACGCTGGCGCAACTTGGCTTCCTGGTTGTCCATGTAAATACCAACGCCGCCACCTGCGAGTGCGCCGATGCCAGCGCCGATCAAAGCGGCTTTTCGGGTTTTCACAGATGTTGTTGCACCAATCAAAGCGCCAGCAGCGCCACCGAGTATTGCACCGCCGCCCGCACCAAGCAGGCCCTTTGAAACCTGTTGTTCGCCTGTGTAGGGATTGCTCGTACAGGCTGTGAGCAAAAATGCTGATGCCGTTGCGGTGAGAATGAATTTGTTCATGGTGGTCCCCTCAAGAATTGGGCCGTGGTTTGCTAAGACCTTGTGGCGACATTTAGGTTAACGGGCGGTTATTCATGGGCTGAAATCAACATGGATAAGACGGGGTTAACGGATTTCTCCCGGTCAACCACGCAAACTTGATTGCTCTTGATTGGCTGTTTCATGTTGCTTGTGCGACTGATGGAGCATTCGGGAGACCATCACATGACTGAAACCTTGCCACCTCGCACACCCATACATGCTTTGTTTGTGCGAATATTCCACTGGCTGAATGCCATTGGCATTGTGCTGATGATCACCAGTGGCTGGCGGATATACAACGCATCACCACTTTTCGATTTCAGATTTCCGGCGTCGCTTACGCTGGGTGGCTGGCTTGGTGGCGCGTTGCAATGGCACTTTGCGGCCATGTGGTTATTGGTTGTCAATTTCGTGGTCTATCTGATTGTTGGCATCGCCACGGGGCATTTCCGGCGGCGGTTTTTTCCGCTTTCTCCACAGAGTCTGGTCAGTGATTTCAATCAAGCCCTGAAACGCAAACTGCCACACAGCGCCACGACCTATAATGCAGTGCAGAAAGCGTCTTACATTGGTGTTCTTCTTGCGATTTTGCTCACAATATTGTCCGGCGCAGTTGTGTGGAAGCCAGTGCAGGCCCAGGCCTTGGGTGCATTGATGGGCGGTTACGAAGGCGCACGACTTGTACACTTCCTTGGCATGACCGCGATTTCTGCTTTCATCATCATGCATCTGGCGCTGGTATTGATCGTTCCCAGCACATTGCTTCCGATGATACGTGGTTGGGCGCGGTTGAAACCCGCTCTGAACATAGACACACAAGAGGCTCCCCACCATGGATAAGAAGATATTGCAGCGGTCGAAAGACATCATAAAACTTGAGCGTCGCCTGTTTCTGAAGGGCTCACTCAGCCTCGGTGCCCTGACCATGCTCTCGGGGTGTGACGCTACTGACCCTTCCATTGCAGATCGCATTCTATCGGCCATGTCGAAATGGAATGACGAAGTACAACTCGCCATTTTTGATCCGAACAAACCGGCACCAGTCTATGCTGAAGCTGACATCACCGACCCGTTTCCCTTCAATGCCTATTACGCGCAGGACGAGGTCGTAACAGTTGAGGAACAAGGTTACACGCTGGAATTCAGCGGAATGATTGCCAACAAGACGCCGATGAGCCTCACGCAATTGCGGGCCTTGCCGCAAGTTTCTCAAATCACCCGGCATATTTGCGTTGAGGGCTGGAGTGCCATTGGAAAATGGGGTGGGGTGCCATTCGGAGATTTCCTGCGTCTCATAGGAGCCGACACCAAGGCCCGCTATGTCGGCTTTAAATGTGCCGACAACTACTATTCCAGCATTGACATGGCGACGGCGTTGCATCCGCAAACAATTCTGGCGCTTACTTTCCGGGACAAGCCATTGCCGCCGGAATATGGGTTCCCAATGAAATTGCGCGTGCCGACAAAGCTGGGCTTCAAGAACCCGAAGCATATCATGTCCATGTTTGTCACCAATGACTATCCCGGCGGCTATTGGGAAGACCAAGGTTATAATTGGTTCAGC
>JANMEM010000410.1:0-12801 GCA_031376985.1 Hyphomicrobiales bacterium | reverse complement strand
CCCAAGCCTCGCGGTCATCGTTCAAATCAACGCCAACAATCTGGCGAGCCCCTGCAAGGCGCAAGCCCTGCAACACGTTGAGGCCAATACCACCCAGACCAAACACGATGGCCGTGGAACCGATTTCGACTTTCGCCGTGTTGATGACGGCACCCACACCCGTGGTGACGCCGCAGCCGATATAACAAATCTTGTCAAAAGGTGCATCCTGCCGGACTTTCGCCAAGGCAATTTCAGGCATCACCGTGTGGTTGGCAAAGGTCGAACAGCCCATATAGTGATGGATCATCTGCCCCTTGTAGGAAAAGCGCGAGGTGCCATCCGGCATCAGACCCTTGCCCTGTGTAGTGCGGATTTTCTGGCAAAGATTGGTTTTGGGGTTGAGGCAATATTCGCATTCCCGGCATTCCGGCGTGTAGAGCGGAATGACATGGTCACCGACTTTCAGTGAGGTCACGCCGGGGCCGATGTCGCGAACAATGCCAGCACCCTCATGACCCATGATGGCTGGGAACAGGCCCTCGGGGTCAGCCCCCGAAATTGTAAACTCGTCGGTGTGACAAACACCCGTGGCCATCATTTCAACCAGAACCTCACCCGCACGAGGCCCGTCAAGATCGACTTCAACAACTTCAAGGGGTCTACCAGCTTCAAAGGCAACGGCGGCACGGGTTTTCATGTCATTGATCCATCAAGCTTATTGATTGCTTCAACATTGGTTGCAGAAGAACCCTTGGGATCAAACGCCGATGCCAGCCACGTATCAACAATGGCCTTTGCGAGTTCTGGCCCGATGACACGGGCTCCCATGGTGATGATCTGCGCATTATTTGAGGTCGCGGCCTTTCCAGCGGAATAGGTATCATGTGTCAACGCAGCGCGAATGCCAGGCACTTTGTTGGCGGCAATGCAGACGCCAATACCAGTGCCGCAGCAAAGAATGGCACGGTCATGTTCGCCGTCTTTCACCGCATGGGCCACTTTACCGGAGAGGTCGGCATAAAAGCCGCTCTCGCTCATGTTGGTGATCTGGTGCTCGGCCTTGGATTTGAGATGCGCTTCGATCACATCCAGCAATGGTTTTCCGGCGCTGTCAGCACCCAGTGCGATTTTCATGGTTGAATCCTCCATTTCACTTCTGTGCTGAGATAAGCCAAACTGCAGCCAACAATCAAAAGGAAACGCCATGTCTGTAACGCATGCCATCGGAGTTGCAACAAGCTTCCGGAAGACCGTATCCGAAAGTGATGTCTATCTCTTCGCAGGTATTACCGGGGATCTATCGCCCAACCACGTGGACGAGGAATTCATGAAGACCACACCTTATGGCGGACGCATCGCCCATGGGGCGTTGCTGGTCGGCTACATGTCCGGGTGTTCCACCGACATTGTCGGGAAATGCGTCTCGCTGAATGACTTTCAACCCGTATCACTGGGCTATGACCGCATCCGGTTCTTGAAAGGCGTGCTGATTGGAGACACGATTCAACTGGATTATAAAATCACGGCAGTGGACGAGGCGAAGTCGCGAACGATTGCCGAGATCACAATCGTAAACCAGCGTGGTGAATTGTGTGCGTTGGCAACGCACATCATGACGTGGTTGAAGCGGTCGTAAAGTCTCTCTCAACCCGCGATATATTTTTCCAGGGCCTTGGCCGTTCCGTCACGCCACACCATAGTCAGCCAGCCAGCAAATGCCGTTCGGAAACCTTCATTCTTTGCTACGTCACCATAGATATCGTCCATCGTCAGCCATTGCAGTGGGTCTTCTTTGGCTTTCAGCGCCAGCGCATTCAGTCTGGGCCAGATCGGGTCATTGGCTTCAATGATTTTGCCGGAATCCGTTGTGCCCGCGCAATAGCGGCACCACAACGCCGATTCAAGTGCCAGACCGGAAATCCCCCTGCCCGCCTTCAGATTGTCCGCAATCACCGGAACAATGAATTTCGGCTGACGGTTAGAACCATCAAAAGCCAAACGGCGTTCCGTGTCACCAATCTTCGGGTTGGAGAACCGGCGGTTGATGAGTTTGAAGTAATCATTGATATCAGTGTTCGGCACCGGCATCACGGTGGGAATAATCTCTTCGCGCTGAACTTTCGAGAAGAAGCCCTGCACCAACGGATGCTCCATGGTGTCATGCACAAAGTGAACGTCCAGCAAACTTCCCGCATAGGCAATCACGGCGTGACCACCGTTGAGAATGCGGATTTTCATATACTCAAAGGGCGTTACATCGGCCACAAATTCTGCACCGACTTTTTCAAAGGCGGGACGGCCAAGTGAGAAGGTGTCCTCGAGCACCCACTGCTTGAATTCCTCGCAGAACACCGGCCACACATCTTCTATGCCAAACATGTCGGAGGCGATCTGGCGTTCACGGTCGGATGTGGCGGGTGTGATGCGATCGACCATGGCATTGGGAAACGCAACGCTACTCTCAATCCAGTCCGCAAACTTGGAGTCCATCAAGCGGGCAAGCCCTGCCACGGCATTGCGGGTGACGACGCCATTGTGGGGAACATTGTCGCACGACATCACAGTGTAAGGGGCGAGACCTGCAATTTTCCGGGCCTTCAGGCCATGCAAGATCAATCCGAATACACTTGTGGGGTCATCAGGATTCTGTGCATCCCGCTGCAAGGCCGGATGATCGGGATCAAACTTTCCCGTCGCCGGATTGATCATATAGCCGCCTTCAGTCACCGTGAGCGACACAATGCGAATGGCAGGATCAGCGAGCACCGCCAACAAGCGCGTACGTTCAGAAGGGGGAATAAAATCAATCATTGGTCCCGTAACACGGGCCGTGGACGAATTTGCGTCCTGCTCAACCACCGTGGTCAGAAAATCCTGCGACGACAATTTCTCGCGCATCACCTCATCAAACGGCATGACGCCAGCCCCGATAATGGCCCAGTCATGGTTGAGACCCATGTTTAAAAGCGCGTCGAGATAAACTGCAAGATGGGCGCGATGGAAATTGCCAACGCCAAAATGTACAATGCCGGGCGTCAGCGCTGCACGGTCATAGCGCGGCGTCGCGATATCAGACCGGAGGCTGCGAAGAGTTGCGAGATTAAGTTTGGTCATGGTGTTATCAACTCATCCATTGGCCGCCATCGACGTTGAACGTCTGGGCGACAACATAGTCACTGTCAGAACTCGCAAGAAAAACCGCACAGCCCACGAGGTCTTCGGGAGTGCCCATGCGGCCATAAGGTACGGCCTCGCCAACCAGCCGTTTCTTTTCGCCAAGCGGGCGATTTTCATATTTGGCAAACAAGCCATCGACCACATCCCACATCGGGGTATCAACAACGCCTGGTGCTATGCCATTGACGTTGATGCCGTGCTTTATGAGAGCCAAACCTGCAGATTGCGTCATCGAAATAACGGCGGCCTTGCTGGCGCAATAGACAACGACTAGCGGCTCACCGCGCCGACCGGCTTGCGACGAAAAATTGATGATCTTGCCGCCCTTGCCCCGCGCAATCATCGAGCGGGAAACAGCAGTCATCATGAACAACGTGCCTTTCACATTGACGGCGAACTGGCGGTCATAGCTTTGTTCCGTGGTGTCCTGAAACAGACCCATGTCAAAGATGGCGGCATTATTGACGAGAATGTCGACACCACCCGCTTTCTCTTCGACGGCCTTGACACATGCCTCAATCGAATCGAGTTTCGTCACGTCGAGCTGGACAGCGAACGACGCGCCGCCGACCTGGTCTGCTGTAGCTTTCGCCACCTCAAACTCAATATCGGCGACGCAGACGCGTGCCCCCTCGCGTACATAGCCAGCAGCGATTGCGGCCCCAATACCGCGCGCACCACCTGTGATGATTGCTGTTTTGCCCTTGAGCCTCATTGCAGGAAATCCACAGCGTGGCTGGCCAATGCAAGCGTCGGTGCATTGGTGTTACCGGAGGGTACAAACGGCATGGCAGAGGCATCAATCACGCGCAGACCATCAATGCCACGCACTTTGAGTGTGCTGTCGAGTACGGCCATATCGTCACCATCCACGCCCATGCGGCAGGTGCCCACGGGGTGCCAATTGGTCTTCACGGTGCGGCGGCAATGTTCAGCCAAACCCGCATCATCAATGACGTTTTTACCGGGGAGAAGTTCAGCCGTAACGCGCTTGGCCAGCGGTTGCTGCAACAACACTTCACGGGCGAAACGAAGCCCGGCAATTTCGAGGCGCAAGTCATCAGGCTCCGCCAGATAGTTATTATCAACCAGCGGCTTTGCGAAAATATCATTGGAGCGCAGCCGCACCGTGCCACGCGATTTTGGCCGCAACAGGCAGGCGTTCAGGGTCACGCCTTCCTGATTTTTGACGTCCTTCACGTCACCATCAACATAAACCGCAGGAATACAATAGAGCTTGATGGAGGGACGGTCACTGCCGTCGGGGTCCATATAGGTGCAGGCTTCAACGCCGGAACTGGTCACAGGGCCTGTGCCGAACATCATATATTGCAGGCCATTTCGCACAGCCCGCCAGCCCTTGTCTTCACCGTAATAGCCGAAGTGTCCGTTGGTGGCGGCAACAACGGGAACCTCGTGATGATCTTGCAGGTTTTCCCCGACGCCATTCAATTCTTGTTGGGTCTTGATACCAAGCTGTTGCAGCTGTGCCGAAGGACCAATGCCGGACAACATCAGAATTTTTGGCGTATTGTAGGTGCCAGCCGCCATCAATACTTCGCCGCCGCAGCGCACCGTATGCTCTTGACCATTCTTCATATAGGCGACGCCGACACAGCGATGATTTTCGATCAGCAAGCGCGACACCGTGCAGCCTGTTTCGACGACGAAGTTCGAATTGCTTCTGATCTCACCCAGAAACCCGTCAACGCCGTTCCAGCGCCGCCCACGCCACGTGGTATATTGCATGGTGCCAACACCGCGCTGAGACGCACCGTTGAAGTCTTTATTCAGCGGAATGCCCAAACCCTGCACCGCAAGAACATAATCCTCGGTCAATTGGCAGGTGCTGTTGACACCCGACACATGCAAGGGTCCGGATATGCCGTGCCATTGATCGTTGAATTGGTGGTTGGTTTCCATGCCCCGGAAATGCGGCAGCATGTCCTTGAAGGACCAGCCACTGTTTCCGCCCAGAAATGAGTTCCAGTGGTCATAGTCTTCATGCTGGCCGCGGGTGTAGACCATGGCATTGACAGACGTGCCACCGCCCAGAATATTGGCTTGGCCAACAGAGGGTGCGCGTCCGTTCAAATGCTTTTGCGGAACAGGCTGGTGCATTTCAACTACGTCACTGCCTTTGATGCCCTTCATCCAGGCTGCCGGCATGGGGAGGTAGAATGCCGACAGCCCGGACGCTTTGGCGGGGCCACGTTCCAACATGAGAACGCGGGCCCCTTTTTCTTTGACCAACCGCCATGCAGCAACGCAGCCTGCTGAGCCACCGCCGACGATGATATAGTCAAATGGTTTGTTCACTTCGCAATGGCCAACCCTGCGGTGTCAAATCGGTGTATGCGGTTTGCATCGGGCTTCAGGCTGATCTTGTCACCCGCCTTGCCGGAAAAATCTCCGGGTGCGCGAACAACAAGTCGTCCCGCAGGCCCTGCATTAACGTGCAAGAATGAGTCAGAACCCAAATGTTCGGTCAGAATCACCTCTGCATCCCAGATGCCTTTACCGGCGACGATATCAATATGCTCAGGCCGGATTCCAACCGTGTGCGCCTTGTGCTTGGCAGCTTCTGCACCTTCGATGAGGTTCATCTTTGGTGAGCCGATAAATCCCGCAACGAACAGGGATGTCGGCTTGTTGTAGAGGTCGAGCGGTGACCCCACCTGTTCAATGTGGCCCTTGTTCAGAACTACGATACGATCAGCCATGGTCATGGCTTCAACCTGGTCATGCGTCACGTAAATACTGGTGGAGCCCAAGTCTTTGTGCAGCTGCATGATGAAGATGCGCATGTTCACGCGAAGGGCCGCATCGAGGTTTGACAGTGGTTCATCAAACAGGAACGCTTTCGGATTGCGCACAATGGCCCGGCCAATGGCGACGCGCTGGCGCTGACCGCCGGAGAGCTGGCCAGGTTTACGATCGAGATACTGCGTCAGGTTCAAGGTCTCGGCAGCTTTTTCCACCTTGGCATTGATTTCACTCTGCGGCATCCGCGCCATTTGCAGTGGAAAGCCGATGTTTTTCCGCACACTCATATGCGGGTAAAGGGCGTAGGACTGGAACACCATTGCCAAGCCACGCTCCGACGGGCCGACGGCGGCATAGTCTTTGCCTTCGATGATGATCTCCCCCGACGTCGTGTCTTCAAGCCCTGCTATCATGCGCAGCAATGTGGACTTTCCACAGCCAGAGGGACCGACAAAGACCACGAACTCGCGCTTGTTGATATCAAGGTCAGCGCCCGGAATGATGACAGCGTCGCCAAATACCTTGCGAACTTTTCTGAGAGAAATATGCGCCATTATTTTACCGCTCCGAATGTGAGGCCACGTACCAGTTGGCGTTGCGAGAACCAGCCAATGACGAGAATGGGGGTGATGGCAAGGATGGAGGCGGCTGAGAGCTTCGCCCAGAACTGGCCTTGCGGATTGGTATATTCGGAAATCAGGAAGCTTAACGGCGCAGCGTTCTTGGTTGTCAGGTTCAGCGTCCAGAAGGCTTCATTCCATGACAGGATAAGACTGAGCAAGCACGTGGATACAATTCCCGGAACAGCCATGGGTGCGAGAATGCGTGTCAACTCACTCCAGAGACCTGCACCATCCATGCGTGATGCTTCAAGAATTTCGCCCGGAATTTCCTTGAAATAGGTATAGAGCATCCAGATCATGATGGGGAGATTGAACAGCATCATCAATGGCACCATGCCCCAATGGCTGTCGAAGATGGTGTAGTCGCGCAGGTCCACACCATTGCCCCAGTCTTTGAAAATGAGGCCGTTGCGATTGAAGATCAGGAAGATGGGAACCAGCGCACCAGCAGGCGGCATCATCTTGGTAGACAATATCCACAAAAGCGAATCTTGCGTGCTGCGTGTCCACACCCAAATCGTTGGCGGGATAACGACCATGAACAACAGCCCAAAGCCAAGCCAGCCATTTGTCACCACCCACCCTTGGGCATAGAGTGCGAAGAATGCAACAGCGATTGTACCAAGAACGATACCAAGCCAGGTAATGCCATTGAGATTGCTGGTCTCTTTGGCGCGTGGCGCAAAGGCCATGGACCATGCAGCAGGAACTGCGAAGATCAAACCCAGCAGCGTCGACAAGCCCGCGATGATGATCGTATTCCAGAGATAGCCCAGATAGTCAGACCGTTCCTGCACTTCGGCAAAGTTCGCCAGTGTCCATGGCGAAATAAACAGTGTCTGGGGCAACGAGTAGGCGTCTGATTCTGCCTTGAAGGCGGCAATGGCGGTCCACATGATTGGAAAGAACATCAGGAGGCCAATAACCCAAGCCAATATACCAAGCGCACGGGAGCGGTTACGTGACGGTTTCATTGTCATGGACTTAATTCTCCAGGTTCTTGCCGACGAGACGCACAAGGAAGATCGACACGATGTTGGCCAGGATAACAGCAAGAAGGCCCCCAGCAGCAGCAGCGCCCACGTCATTAGCGTCATTCAGTTGTGAAAAGACCAGATAGGTCAGATTGCCTGCAAAGCCACCGGTACTGGTCACCTTGATTTCAGCGAATGTGTTCATCAGGAAGATGGTCTGGATCAGGATCACCACCGTGATAGGTCGCGAAAGATGCGGCAGAATGATATTCCAGAAATAGTCCCAGGATTTGGCACCATCCATCGCCGCCGCATCCTTTTGTT
Source organism: Hyphomicrobiales bacterium (assembly GCA_031376985.1). Classification (GTDB taxonomy): domain Bacteria; phylum Pseudomonadota; class Alphaproteobacteria; order Rhizobiales; family Aestuariivirgaceae; genus Aestuariivirga. The sequence continues at coordinate 4,955 of JANMEM010000410.1, read as the reverse complement.
CGAGGTCTAGCGACTGCAATGAGGTGAGCAGAATGAGGGCCGAATAGGGCAGCCACTGCCAGGCCACGATGATGCCGACGGAAAACAGTGGAATGGTTCCGAACCAATCAAAGGGTTGTGTTACACCAAACCAGCGCTGAATCTCTGCAAACAGACCGAAGACCGGGTGCATGATCAGGTTCTTCCACACCATGGACGACACTGTGGGCATGATGAAGAAAGGAGAAATCATCAGTACGCGGACAATACCGCGTCCCCAGAACGGCTGGTCGAGCAACAGGGCAAGACCAATACCGCCCACCACAGTGGTGATGATGACGCCACCAACGAGCAGGAACGTGTTGATCAGGTTCTTTACAAAGAACGGGTCTTTCATAAAATAGTAGAAATTGTTCCAGCCAAACCAGCGCACCGCATCAGGGTCCTGCAAGTTGTAGCGCAGGAAGGCGTAGTAAAAAACCAGTGCCAGCGGAATGAAGGCAAATCCCGAAAGGATACCAACGGAGGGCGCGAGCGCCCATTTTGCAACGGATTGTGCTTGTCTGGTGGCCATGGGTTCGGTCCAGTCCTTCGGTTGATCATAGCTGCAAAAGCGGAGAATACACAAATCGCGCGCGAGGCAAAGGTGCCTCCGCTTTTGCGGCAACGATCACATTTGGAGTGTTGGAGAATGCACCCTTCCGCCATCAGACGGAAGGGTGCAAAAGATTGGTTACTTGATGTAACCAGCTTTGGTCATTTCGTCGGTTGTGTAGGTTTGAGCCTGTGCAAGCGCTTCATCTGCGGTCATTTGACCAGCAAGTGCAGCCGAGAACAGTTCACCGACCTTGGTGCCAATACCTGCAAACTCAGGAATGGCCACAAACTGAACACCTGTGTAAGGAACCGGCTTTGCAGTCGGCTTTGTTGGGTCAGCTGCGTTCATGGACGCGAGTGTCATCGCGGCAAACGGCACTTTCTGGTATTCGGGGTTCGCATAAAGCGAAGTCCGTGTACCAGGAGGCACGTTGGCCCAGCCCAGCTTAGACGCTACATATTCAGTGTAGTGCTTTGAGGTTGCCCAACCTACAAATTTCTGGGCAGCTTCTACTTTTTGCGAACCGGCAGGAATGGCGAGCGCCCAGGCCCACAACCAGTTTGCGCGTTTGCCAAAGCCCTTGTCAGGACCCATGGCGAACCCGGTTTGGTCAGCGACCTTGCTGGCTTCCTTGTTGAGTACATGCGAACCAGCAGATGTTGCGTCTGCCCACATGCCGCACTTTCCGGACTGGAACAGGGCCAGATTTTCCGAGAAGCCGTTGCCTGAGGCGCCTTCTGGACCCGCTTCCTTCATGATGGCAAGATAGGTGTTGAGTGTATCTTTCCATTCCTGGGAGTCAAACTGTGGCTTCCAGCTTTCATCAAACCAACGTGCGCCAAACGAATTGGCCATGGTTGTCAGGAATGCCATATTCTCGCCCCAGCCGGCCTTGCCGCGCAGGCAAATACCGTTCACGCCATTGGCACGGTCAGTCATCTTTCTGGCGGCATCAAGGATAAAGTCCCATGTTGGAGCTTCCGGCATCGTCAGGCCTGCCTTTTCCATCAGGTCTTTGCGGTACATCACGAAGGATGACTCACCGTAGAATGGAGCAGCATAGAGCGTACCACCGGACGACAGGCCTGCGGTTACTGCCGGCAAGATGTCTGCCGGATCATCAACACCTGCCAGTGGAACAAGCCAACCCTTGGCACCCCAGATGGGTGTTTCATACATGCCGATGGTGAGAATGTCATACTGACCACCCTTGGTGGAAATGTCCTTCGTCACCTTCTGGCGCAGGTCGTTTTCTTCCAGCGTCACCCAGTTCAGCTTGATGCCAGGGTTGGTCGCTGTGAAGTCGTCAGTCATTTTTTGCATGGTGATCATGTCGCCGTTGTTCACGGTCGCAATTGTCAGTGTTACGTCTTCGGCCATTGCCGTTGAGGCAAGGGCGGCAAACGCGAAAGCGCCCAAGACGCCTTTAACGATGGATTTCATAGATAGTCCTCCCAGGTGAGCACGCATGGGCTTTTGCCCACGTCACGGGAATAAGTCACACTTTAACAAATGATTAGTCAAGTGAGATTCGTCGCTGCACTGCAAAAGTCAATCAAAGCGACTGCGGTAAATAATTGAAAAAAATCATTAATATTCGAATTGAATAATTGCTCACTTACGCAACAATTGCTCAGCCATCAGTTCATTGGTGATGAGACCATTGACCAGTTTGCCTGAAATGGCTCCTTTGATGGCCTTGAATCGGCCCGCCGCCATGGCCACACCAATGATGCGGCGCTTTGCTGGCATGTCCACAGGAACACTCAAAACCCGGTCATTCACCAACCCGTCAATCAGCTTGCCGGAGGCATCAAAACTCCAGCCCGTGATCTCGCCCACTGCCCCCGCCTTGACCATGGCGCGCAACTCGTCAGGCCGCACAAAACCATCGCGCAGCAAGGCTGCTGTTTCATCAACCGTGCCAATTCCGACAAAGGTCACATCGGCCTGGGCGGCCAAGTCCATCACATTGCGCAGGGATTTCTGCTGCACCAGCAGGTTCTTCTCGTGCACGGTTGCTGCAATCACCGGAAACGGCATGGGGTAATGTGGTGCCCCCACACGGTCTCCCACACGCGACGACACTTCGAACACCGTGGCCGAACCATCGGGCGCAATGTTGCCGACGATAGAGACAATCTTGTGCTGCGGACATTCCATCGGGCTGATCTGTTCGGCCACGGCACGAAGCGCTCGGCCCGTACCCAACCCGACAATCACGGGATGGCGCGACACCAAATAGCGCTCCATCTCCGCTGCAGCCGCTTCGACGATACCAAGCGTCTCTGAATTCGAAGTAGGGTCAGCCGGCACAACTTCGCAGCTGTCCAAGCCATATGCCTCTTTCAATCGACCAGACAATTCAAGGCAACGCCCCAGCGGATGATCAAACCGAACCTTGATCAGGCGTTCGGTTACCGCAAGTGACACCAGTCGCTGCGCCGTCTGCCGTGACACACCGAGTTTCTTTGCAATCTCATCTTGGGTATTGCCCGCGATATAATAAAGCCACCCTGCCCGGCCTGCATCATCAAGGCGTTCTTTCTCAGGTTCAGGTTTGCGTGCCACAGATTATAATCCTCATTCAGTATGTGGTGCTACACCGCCGTCGCGGCAAAGACCAGCCTCCCTGAACAACTGCAAAACTTCGGCCATGTCCTGCACTACGCGACCCACCTGCAAATCAGGCGGCAGGATTTGCCCGGCTTTTACATGCGACCCACCAGCAAAATGCCACACGGTCATGTTGGCGGCAATCGCAGCCCGCACACCCATCTCACTGTCTTCCAGCACAAGGCAGCGTGACGGCGCAACGCCATGGGCCGCTGCGGCATGCAAAAACAAATCAGGTGCAGGCTTGGCGTTTTTCACAACCGCTGCCGAATAGACTCGCGGTCCAAAATGCGTATCGAGATCACAGACTTTCAGGGAGAAATCAAGCCGCGGAGGAATCGAGCCCGATGCCACACAGTGTTGCACGGCCAATGATTTCAGCACCTGCTCCACCCCTGCCATGGGTTTGAGCTCGGTTGCAAAAAGCGCGTTGAGGCGAACAAAGTAATCAGGAGCAAAATCGGGCGGCAGATCGCGGCCCGTGCGCAATTTCAATTGGCTGGAGGCAGAGGCAAAGCTGCGACCCAGAAACTCGGACTGGAATTGCGCAAGTGTCAGGCCAATCCCCAATTCAGCCAATTGCCCCATCAACACGCGTGAACTCAACATTTCACTGTCAACCAACACGCCATCACAATCAAAAATGATGAGGTCAAACGTCATGTTGCGATGCTGTAGTCAGCCAAACCCGAATGGTCGATGACAAAGCGCGCATTGGGCAAATCATTGTCTTCAACCTTGCGCGTGACTTCGCTCTCACCCAAACCAAACCCGCGCCAGCGCGCCTGCAAACGGTCACGCAACGTATCAACCGACGCGATGATTTTGACTGTCACATCAAACAGTGGCCGCATGTCACTCCAGGGTGATTGATCCAGCAAAAGATAATTGCCTTCTGCCACAATGACCGGCACTTCTCTTGCAATCAATCTTGCCGATCCACGGGAAATTTCAAGCGTCCGGTCAAACACCGGAACCGCTATATAAGGCTCGTCTGCGGCCTTCAATCTTCTCAAGGTATGTGCAAAACCACCGACATCGAATGTGTCCGGCGCACCTTTGAACGCCAGCCGTCCCATATCGCGCAACAAACCGTCATCATAGTGGTAACCATCCATTGGCAGGATTGCGGCCGTCATCGGTTTGTGTGCGTTGAGGGCCTCCGTCAGGCTTTCAGCAACTGTGGATTTGCCTGAACCCGGCGGCCCGGCAATCAGCACAATTTGCCTGCCCGCATTGGTTTTCACGACAAGTGTTGCGCTCAGTTGATGAATATCGGTTTCAAGCATGGGCGATTGTTTGCCCAAGTTTGAGCAGGAAATCCAGCGCTACCTCGGCAACCACGCCTTTGGCTCGGCACCAGCTTTCAACATATAAAATCCATCGGCAGAAACGTCCTGCCATGGTCCTGGCTCCGCGTAGGGCCAAAGCACCCGCACCTCAGCCTTGCCTGCAGTGCCCAAACCAAAATGCCACCAGCCCAGTTGCCCTGACGCATGACCGCCACCTGAGGTGATTTCACGCCGCGTGACCACGTCACCGCGCTTCACTTCAATCCATGCGCCGATGCCATCACGATTGGCCCCGTCCTGCTCCAGCTTCACTTGCAGCCAGTGCCCCATATCCTTCGACGTGTTGCGCCACAGCTGCGCCGGAGTGCGGCGGTTGACCACCACAAGATCCATCAGGCCATCAAGATTAAAATCCACCACCATGCCACCACGTGACGTCTGCGTGCTGGCAACGCCTGCATCTTTCGCGA